>CAJWWL010000159.1 GCA_913048125.1 uncultured Opitutia bacterium
GTCGCAAGTTGACTCGAAACAAAAATGGTGGAGGTGGCGGGAGTCGAACCCGCGTCCCGGGAGGTTTCGAACATGGCGTCTACACGCTTAGCCGTCCTGTTTTAAATTTAAGTGACGATGGGGCAGGGGCACCCGTGTCACCGGTCTGGTTTTCATTTTTGCTTCTTGAAGACCAGCAAAAGCATGAAGGTTCTTCCGCTTTTTACACGCCCTGCGAACTTAGCGGATGTCGGCCCGCATGGACGACGCAGACTTAGGCTGCGATAAGCTCCTGGCTGGCGCCAGGGAACTCGATTACATTATTTTTGGCATTTGTAAGCCTGACACTTTTTTAAGGAGCCAAGTGTCATCTCCTGCGTGCAACCATGCCCTACGCGCAACCGGTCGAATCCGGAACACCCCCTTGAATGATAAAGTCTTTGGGAGTCTTTTTTGGCAGGGTGGTTGTGGTGTGTACCCTGTTAAAGAACTATCCCCCAACTTGCAGTAGTTACCTGCGGATTACAAGTGGTTTAATGAGTTAAAGTGTAGAAGAGTTGGAACATTTCCCTGGCAATTTGTAAGGAGCGTTCATCGTAGGTAGTATCTTCTTCGGGTGTGTCGTCGGAAATCTTGGGGTCAATGTAGGGGAGGGGGAATCTGTATTTGGCGCCGCGGACGATTGGACAGTTTTGATCAGCGTGGTTGCAGGTTAGGATCGCAAGGTAGCCTTCCTCTGGGTTGCCATCCTGATCGTAAATTTTGGAATGGACGGATAGGGGAGGATGGAGTTCGGAATACTGGATTAGGTATCGGGGATTATCTCCACCAGTAGTATCGACAATTGAGAAACCTGATCTGCGTAGTGTGCGGATTGTTCGATGGTTGCATGCAGTAGCTTCTGTACCGCCGGAGTGTGTGCGGATACCTGTAATCTTATAATGCGCTGCAGCTGCTTGTGCCCAGACTTGGGCTAGATGGCTACGGCGACTGTTGTGGGTGCAGATAAAGGTGAGATCAATATCATCATTGTTAGCGCGAATTGCATCTGCAATAGCTCGCAGTTGCGCTTGGCGCTCAGGAGAGATCGGGTCTTTTGCTGAGAGAACAGATTTGAGGGTCGGTTGTAGGGTCTCGAGGAGCATGTTTACACTGACTGCAAATTATGATGATTTGATCTCTAGATGGGCTGGCCCTTTGGTTAGTGTACCACCAGTTAGGATTCGGGCACGTAACCCTCCGCGTCCTTTTAGAAATTCTTCCATACCGGGGCAGAAAGCTTCGTCCATCCAGTAGCAGGGAGCGCATTCCTGAGATCCCTTGAAGGTAGCGTCACCAATACGGAAAGTCGTGTCGATGAGCGTGTTCAGGTCGATACCTCGAGTCAGGATGTTACGGCGATAGGCTTCTGGGGGTGTGTCGTAGCAATTTAGGGCATCTTGGGCAGCTAGGTGGACGGCTTCGTCGAAGAAGGTGATCTGTCCTTTGTAGTCATCTTTGTACCCAAAGTAGCGGTCGCCGACTAGACCTTGCCCAGCGACGCATTCAACGGAGTCGGGATGAAGTATTGGATTGTTGCCGCGAGGATTGCCGTGATGGCCTCGGAAGTCATGATCTGGCGAGAGGTAGATGGCTAGAATTTCGATTTCCATGGAGTTCCACAAGTGTGGGGTCGGTAATCTGAGATTCAAGAAGACAATCGGATTGTGTCTGTAATGTTGCTTTTGATCTCTTGATTATTTGTATGAAAATAAATTTACATATAATATTTATGTAACGTAAATTATAATTGTCTGAATATGGTAATTTTAAATGAATGACCTCAATAAGGCTTTGATGGTTCTGAACGGCTTACCGCATGTAGGGCCAGTGACTTTGAATCGTCTACTCGGTGCTTTTGATGGGGATGCAGTCAAAGTGATGCAGGCTGGACGGAAGGCATTACTTAAGGTTGCCGGGGTAGGGCCAAAAATTGCCGGGACTTTGAAGGGCTGGCGCCAGCATTTTGACTTGAGGCGGGAACTGGGGTTATTGAAACAGCACAATGCCAGTTTTATAACATTTAAGGATGGAGGTTATCCTGAGTTGCTTAAGCAGATAGCTGATCCACCGATTGGGTTGTACAGTAGGGGAGTCTTGGAGTTGGAGAGGCTTCGCTTCATTGCAATTGTCGGTACCCGACAGCCTACACTCTACGGACAGAAGCAGGCGGGGCGTTTTGCGGCGCGATTGGCAGGGGCAGGCTACTGTGTTGTAAGTGGTCTTGCTCGTGGAATCGATGCTGCTGCACATATTGGCGCACTGGATGCGGGTGGCGCAACCGTTGGTGTCTTAGGCTGTGGTCTAGATGTGGTGTATCCCCAAGAGAATGCGGATTTGTACGATCGCATCTTCAGCAAGGGTCTTGTCTTGTCGGAGTTTCCCTTTGGGCGAGGTGCGGATCGGCAAACCTTTCCTATGCGCAATCGTGTGGTGGCAGGAATGTGTGAGGCTGTAGTCGTAGTGGAATCGGGTTCTAATGGAGGTAGCTTGATCACTGCTCGTTTTGCTGGAGAGCAGGGGCGTCAGGTTTTTGTCCTGCCGGGGCGTGTGGACCAATCCACCAGTGCAGGCTGTCATCAATTAATTAGAGACGGGGCTACGCTCGTGACTTGTGCCGAGGATGTAATAGATGAACTCGGCGCAGTGGGCAGTGATGTACTGAAATTGCAGAGAGAAGTGGAGGGGGCGAATCGTAAACTACCTCAGGATTTGTCCTCAGGAGAGGGTCGTGTGCTTAAAGCGCTTGAAGGAGGAGAAGTGCTTCTTCTAGAAGATGTAGCTTTGCGGGCCGAACTTCCCATTCATGAAGTGGCAGCTTCTATGATGATGCTTGAACTGAAGCGTCTAGTCGCTAAGCGGGCAGATGGTCGGTTTGAACGAAGAGGTTAATTATCTCAGCTATGTCGGGAGGAAAAACTGAAATGGTTCAACTCTACACAGATTCAACTATTTCACCCTGGGGGCCATCCTAACGCTCGACCACCGAGAAGGTGTACATGTAGGTGGGGTACAGTTTCGCCACCATCAGAACCGTTGTTGATTACGATTCGGAAGCCGTTCTCGAGATTGAGCTTGCGTGCAAGTTCCCCAGCCTTGAGGAGGAGGTGTCCGAGAGTGGATTGATCTTCTTCGGTGGCTTCTCCGACCCGGGGAATGGGTTTGCGGGGGATAATTAGAAGATGCGTAGGGGCCTGTGGGTTGATGTCACGGAGGACAATGCATTGGTCATCCTCGTATTCGATTTGGCCGGGTATTTCACCGTCCATGATCTTTTGGAAGAGGGTCTTACTCATCTGGAGCCTGTAAGTATATTTTAGTTAGGTTTGGCGGATTTGGGCGGAGGTTCCGGCTTCTTGGAACTTAAGGTATTTGCAAGCGTAGCGTATGTAGGCTGTCGTATCTATCGAGCGAAGCCGGTTCATTAGTGCATCAGCTATGGCGCGGGATGGAATTTCCTGATCGAATTCGCTTTGTAGATTTTCAAGTGTGTCGCTAACAAGGAGCTCAACTTGCTCACGATTACATGGGCGTTTGGTCAATGCCTTGCGTAGTCCTTCTAGCAGCTTTCTTTTTTCAAAAGGTTCTTGGGTGCCATTGCGTTTGAGTACAATTAGGTCTTCGCTGAGGACTTGCTCTAAGGTACTGAAGCGATGTCCACATTCATTGCACTCACGACGTCTTCTTATGTTTGAACCTTCCCTAGGACTGCGGGAGTCAACAACCTTGGTGTCGTTGGATGAACATTTAGGGCAGCGCATTTGATTTGAGCTTTTGTGACTTACAGACGGAGGAAGTTAGCTAGAAGAGCCATGCCATGTTCAGCTGCAATAGATTCTGGATGAAATTGAACGCCCCATATGGGGAGTTCCTTGTGCCGTACTCCCATGATCTCGCCATCATCGGCAGCGGTAGCTGTTGTTTCAAGGCAATCAGGTAGCGAGTTTTTTTCGATTACCAAGGAATGGTATCGGGTAGCTAGGTAGTCCTGCGGTATGTCTTTAAAAAGATCTTTTTCGTCGTGTCTGATGGGAGAGAGCTTCCCGTGCATGATGCGATCCGCTCGTGTAATGCGCCCGCCAAAGAATTGGCCAATACATTGGTGTCCAAGGCAAACTCCTAGAATTGGAACTCTCCCTTGGAAAGCTTCTAGAATTCCGAGGCTACAGCCTGCTTGGGCAGGATCGCAGGGGCCAGGTGATATTAGGATGCGCTCAGGAGAAAGATCTAGTGCTTGGTCTGGGGATATTTCGTTGTTGCGTACGACCTTTTGTTCCACGCCCAGTTGCCCAAAATATTGGACTAGGTTGTGGGTGAAGGAATCAAAGTTGTCGATGACTAGCATCATGGCGTGGTTCAGCTTTTTATATAATGCCCCCAAAATGCAAAATCCTTAAAAGTTGGCAAGGGTGGGTTGGAAGAGGTATTGTTTTGTTTTCAAGTATTGCCAGCTGGGGGTCGTGTGATTTTTAAGTGGTTTGATGGATAGCGGTTTCGAGATTTTACACCTAGATGGCGCAGCACGTAGTGGATTGCTGAGGACACCCCATGGAGAGGTGCGCACCCCCATTTTTATGCCAGTGGGCACTCAGGCCACCGTGAAGGGAATGACCCCCATTCAACTTCAGGAGATCAATACGCAGATCCTTCTAGGTAATACCTACCATTTAAATCTTAGGCCCGGGTCTCCTTTGGTCAGGGAGATGGGTGGACTTCACAAATTTATGTCTTGGGATGGACCTATCCTCACCGACAGTGGCGGATTCCAAGTCTTCAGCCTTAGTAAATTGCGCAAAATCACGGCGGAAGGTGTATCGTTTAAGTCGCACATTGATGGGGCTCAATTTTTCTTAGGCCCCAAAGAGTCTTTTGAGATTCAGAATGATCTAGGTTCTGACATTGCAATGGTTCTGGATGAGTGTCCTCCCCACGACTGCAGCAAGGAGGATTGTGAGCAGGCTGTGGATAGAACCACTCGTTGGGCACGACAATTTCGGGACATCGCTCGGGAGTCCGGACACGGCGATTCGGGTCGCATGGTATTTGGGATTGTACAGGGTTCCAGATTCGAGGATTTGCGAAGACGTTCAGCGGAAGACTTAATTGAACTCGATTTTCCAGGGTATGCGGTAGGCGGCGTTAGTGTTGGCGAGCCTGAACCAGAGATGTTGGCGCAGGTTGAATACACGGCTGGTTTGCTTCCTGTTAACCGCCCTCGTTATGTAATGGGAGTGGGTACGCCTCCTCAACTTTTGAGGATGATTGGTCTGGGCTTGGATATGTTCGATTGTGTACTGCCCTCACGGGCTGCGCGTCATGCCACGGCCTACACTTCTCGTGGCCGACTCAATCTAAAAAATAGTTGTCACAAGCGAGACGATTCACCCTTAGCAGAGGATTGCGACAACTACACTTGCCGGAACTTCAGTCGGGCTTACCTGCGTCACCTTATTGTTACAGAAGAAATGTTGGGCAAGATTCTGCTCACGCTTCACAACCTTCATTTCTACTTGGATCTTATGAAGCAGGCTCGACAGCACATTGAGGCGGGTGATTTCTCGGCATGGTCCAAAAATTGGATTTCAACTTATGAGGCGGGTAGCTGAGTCTCAAAATGCAATATAGATTCTCTACGGTCCCTTGACTTCAAAAGTCTCCCAATTTAACCAATAAAGCATGAGGATTCTGGTCACTGGTGGTGCGGGCTTTCTTGGAAGCCATCTTTGTAAACGGCTTTTGGAGCGAGGGGACGAAGTTATCTGCTTGGATAATCTCTTCACTGGGCGTCGTCGAAACATTGTACCCTTCCTGAATAATCCCAACTTCGAATTTCTTCGGCACGATGTTGTCGATTCATTCAAGGCGGAAGTGGACCATATCTATAATCTAGCCTGTCCCGCCTCGCCAGTTCACTACCAGCATAACCCCATCAAGACTGTTAAGACATCTGTTATGGGTGCTATCAATTGTCTGGGATTGGCCAAGCGCATCAATGCACGTGTTTTCCAAGCCTCGACTTCAGAGGTCTACGGTGATCCGGTCGTTCATCCTCAGACAGAGGATTACAGGGGCAACGTCAATCCGATTGGCCCTAGGTCTTGCTACGACGAGGGCAAGCGTTGTGCGGAGACCCTCTTCTTCGATTATCACCGTCAGAATGGAGTGGATGTTCGCGTTGTTCGTATCTTCAACACTTACGGTCCCCAGATGCTCGCTGACGATGGACGTGTGGTTTCGAATTTCATTGTACAAGCGCTTCGCGGTGAAGACATAACCGTGTATGGGGAGGGGAGTCAGACACGCTCCTTTTGTTTTGTCGATGACCTGATCAATGGCTTTCTTAAGATGATGGAGATCGAGGGATTTACTGGGCCTGTTAACCTCGGTAATCCAGCCGAGTTTACTATTCTTGAGTTGGCTGAGCATGTGATCCGCCTCACAGGCAGTTCTTCGAAGGTTATACATGAAGTCCTTCCCCAAGATGATCCTTTGCAACGTCAACCTGACATTTCTTTGGCGAGGGAAAAGTTAGGCTGGGAACCTCAAGTCGGATTAGAGGAAGGGTTGCAGCGTACGATAAACTATTTCAAATCAGAAATCTCATAAGCCAAAGGGGAATCATCCAGGCTACTTGCCGTGGTTGTTCACGTGGGTTGCTCCCTTTCGCCCTTCCTTGAATCCTCTTGCCAAAGCCGCAAGTCTGCATTTACTTTCCGCTCCTATTTTTACGTCCATTCCTACTATCTCGAAACGACCATGATCGGAAAGATTCTTAAAAAGTTCGCAGGCGCGCACTACAAGAAGTACATCAAGCAAAAGCAACCGCTGATTCGCCGTATCAACGAGATAGAAGAGGGCTTGCAGTCTATTTCTGAATCGGAACTGCAGGGCAAGACTCCCGAACTCATGGAGCGCTTTAAGCAGGGGGAAACTCTTGAGGACCTTTTGCCTGAGGCTTTTGCCGTGGTCAAAAACGCGGCACGTCGACTTTGTGGGCGGACATTCAGTGTTTGTGATCATGATCTGGAATGGAACATGGTCCACTATGATGTGCAGTTGCTTGGCGGTATGGCGCTTCATGAAAACCGTATTGCAGAAATGGCTACAGGTGAGGGTAAGACCCTAGTCTCCACCCTCCCGCTTTATCTGAATGCCCTTAGCGGACGAAATTGCCAACTAGTTACCGTCAATGACTATTTGGCCCGTCGTGACTCCCAGTGGATGGGCTCCCTCTTTAAATATTTGGGCCTCACTGTTGGCTGCATACAGAACAGTATGGACTCTGCTAGTCGTCGGGAGGCGTATGGATGCAACCTTACTTACGGTACTGCCTCCGAATTCGGCTTCGACTACCTTCGCGACAACGGCATGGCTTCCACAGTTGATGACCAAGTCCAACGTGACCATTTTTACTGTATCATCGATGAGGTTGACTCCGTATTGGTAGATGAGGCCCGTACTCCTCTTATCATCTCAGGCCCGATGCAGGAGGACAACCCCATGCCCTTCCCGCAATTCAAGCCTGGTGTCAGTCGCCTAGTTCGCCAACAGACAACTTACTGCACCGACCTTGCTAATAAAGCCGATCCTGAAAGCCAACCTGAGGGCGATGAACTGGATAAGATTCTTGAGGGTCTCTATCAGGTAAAGCAGGGTATGCCTACAAACCGGCGTTTGCTTCGACTCATGGAGGTCGGTTTCTGGCACAGGGCGATGGACAAGTTCGACCTGGATATGAACCAGGACTACAATAAGACTCGGGCTTACGAACTTAAGGAAAATCTCTTTTACGTCATTGACGAGAAAAGTCACCAAGCAGATCTTACCGAAAAGGGACGGGACACCCTCCGCCCTGATGATAAGGATGCCTTCGTAATTCCTGATCTGCCGACTCTCTTTAGCGAGCTAGATTCCAGCAGCTTGCCCCAAGATGAAAAAGATCAGAAGCGAGCAGAGGCTCAGACTCGTTTTGAGCAAGTGAGTGGCGACATTCATTGCATAAGCCAACTTTTACGGGCCTACAGCTTGTACGAGAAGGACAAGGAATATGTTGTCCAGAGCGGAAAAGTCATGATCGTGGACGAGAATACGGGCCGTCTCATGCCCGGTCGGCGTTGGAGTAATGGTCTCCATCAGGCAGTAGAGGCAAAGGAGGGAGTCACCATAGAGAAGGAAACTAAGACC
>CAJWWL010000160.1 GCA_913048125.1 uncultured Opitutia bacterium
AGCCCAGAGTTTTGTCAACTCTGTTTTGGAAGGAGGAATCAATCATGAAAATCGGGTCCTTGGCCAGTTGCCTTGACTAAACCGGTGCGTATACAAAAATCACCGAACTGCTCCCCTTCCCCGCGGTTTTTTGCATAGTCGAGGAAAATAGGGCGAAGGGATTCTATGATCTCCTCATGCCCGATGGCTTCCCTGTACAGCTTATTAAGTCTGGTGCCATTGAGCTTTGCACCTAGATAGAGGTTGTACTTTCCAGGAGCTTTTCCGACGAGACCGATCTCTGCGAGTGAGGGTCGAGCACAACTGTTGGGACAGCCAGTCATACGGATACTGATGGCGTCGTCTCTTAAGCCTGCTTGTTCGAGAATTTCTTCAAGATCACTGAGCAGGTCTGGCAGATAGCGTTGCGCTTCGGCTAGCGCAAGGCCACAAGTCGGTAAGGCCACACAGGCCATAGAGTTGAGGCGGAGGCCGGATTGGTTCTGTGAAGCAGATATACCGTATTCGTCGAGGAGGGCTTGGATTTGGGGCTTGGTCTCCTCAGAGATGTTCGCGATTACAAGGTTTTGATTGGGAGTGAGGCGGAATTCACCGTCAAGAACTTTGGCGATTTCATTAAGACCTTTGCGAAAGGGCTTTTCAGGCGTGTCTTTTAAATATCCGTTCTGAATGAACAGACCAAGGTGCCATTTACCATCGTGGCCTTGGCTCCAGCCGTATCGGTCTGAGCTGGTTGTGAACTCGTAGGGGCGAGCAGATTTAAGTTCCCAGCCAAGGCGCTGATGAAGTTCTCCAGTGAACCAATCGATGCCGCGGTCTTCGATGGTGTACTTGAGGCGGGCATGACGACGATCGGAGCGGTCTCCATTGTCACGCTGGATTTTTACAACCTGTTCGGCAACTTGGTTGACTTGCTCGGTCGTACAAAAGCCGATGACATCAGCAATACGGGGATAAGTCTCTTGCTTGTTGTGTGTCATCCCGAGACCACCACCAACCGTGACATTGAAACCTTCAAGTTTTCCGTCATCGCTGGCGACTGCAATGAAACCTAGGTCTTGAGCAAAGATGTCGACCTCGTTTGTGGGAGGAATGGCAACTGAAATTTTGAACTTACGTGGAAGGTAGGTCTTTCCGTAGATCGGCTCCTCCTCTTCTTGGGTGGATTCTGAGAGTTCACCGTCTATCCATATTTCATGATAGGCACGCGTGCACGGGGAAAGGTAATCACTTATCCCTTTGGTGATCGCTTGAACCTCGGTGTGCAGTTGTGAAAGATGGGGGTTGGGGTTGCAGAGGACGTTGCGATTCACATCCCCACAGGCAGCCAACGTATCAAGGAGTGTATCGTTGATGGCCTTCATCGTGGGCTGGAGCTTAGATTTGACAACCCCATGAAATTGGAACGCTTGGCGAGTGGTTAGCTTGAGAGAACCGTTGGCGTGGGTATCGGCGAGTTCATCGATGGCCAACCATTGCTCCGGCGTGCAAACTCCGCCGGGCACGCGCACGCGTATCATAAAGCTGAATGCTTTTTCCTCTTTGGCTTTGAGACGATCTCTGCGAAGATCTCGGTCGTCTTGAAGATAGGTGCCGTGAAACTTTGTTAGCTGAGAATCATCTGCAGAGATAGCACCTGTTGAAGTGTCAGCAAGGCCTTCGAGGATCGTACCTCGCAGGAAGTGGCTGTCCTCTTTGATGGACTCGTTCTTGGAAAGTTTCTTAGGGGCTTCGCTCTCGGAGATCATATCGATGGATTACTCAGTACGTCTGAAAAGAAATGGTGGATGATACTATGGGGCTTGCTGGGTTTAGCAAGCAGGCTTTATGGGCATTGGGTGATTTTCAATGAAGGCAAGAGAGGAATAGAAGGCTGGGAATCGTATGTAATCTTGTGATTGTGCGCCTCGACTAATGCGGCGAATGCAATCATGGCAGCATTGTCACCGGTATGGCTTGGTTCAGCGAGAAATAGTGGACATCCATCTGATTGGGCCAGTGTTGAGATACGCTGACGGAGGGCTTGGTTGTTGGCCACCCCGCCAGAAAGACCGAGGCTTTTAAATTGGCCATTAGAAAGAACTTGCTTCGTTTTGGAGGCTAATTGGTCAACCACTGCTGCCTGATAGCTGGCGCAAAGGTCAGCGAAATGTCGGTCCACATCAGCATCTTCCATTTTCTCAAGGAGATAGCGCAAGCTGGTCTTGAGCCCAGAGAAACTGAAGCGGAGTTCGGGCTTCTTAGCAAAGGCCCGAGGAAAATCGCGCCAAGTAGGGTCGCCACCAAGGGCATTCGTTTCTAGCAATGCGCCTCCGGGATAGTCTAGACCAAGAAGCTTAGCTCCCTTGTCGAGAGCTTCCCCAGCTGCATCGTCAACAGTCTGCGCAAGAACTTGAATAGAAAGGTCTGATCTGATTTCAAACAGTAGGGTGTTTCCGCCAGATACCAGTAAACCTAGGTGGGGAAGATAAGTTTGCAGGGAATCGAAGAATTCTAAGGGATTTGCCTCGTGCAGTTTGATGAAGACCGAAAATGCATGCCCTCGAAGGTGGTTGATTGCTCGCACAGGAACCGCGAGCTCAATGCCAAGAGCACGAGACACACTTACCCCTAGTGCCAAGCAGGGCGCAAGACCCGGGCCACAGGTGACAGCGATTTCTTCAATCTTAGCGGACAGACCCTTAACCTTGTCCATGACCTTCTCCAGTAGAACCGGGAAAGTTTCCAAATGCTCACGACTGGCTAATTCTGGAACAACTCCTCCGTATTCACGGTGCAGATCCAGCTGGCTGTGGACCCATTCCCCGCAGAGTCCAGAAGCTGGATCTAGAAGAGCAAGAGCGGATTCGTCACACGAGCTCTCGACACCAAGGATCATGAGCCGTTTTCTCCAAAGGAAGCCTGACTTTTTGGGGTAGTGCCCTCGGTAAGAACTTCGATAGCCGCATCGAGCTGAGGATCATTCATCAGTGCGAAGCCAAAGATCGTTTCAAATTGCTCTGCCGACATGGACTCACGGTGCAATAAGGATAACCGGACTTGGGAAAAAGTCTCCTCGTTCACTTCAATGGCAACATCTGGTTCGACACCAGTACCTGCGATCGTAGTACCGTCGGGCAGGTAGTATTTGGCTGTGGTCAGCACCATTCCTGCATCGTCACGCATATTGTAAACGGTCTGCACAGTCCCCTTCCCTACTGATGTTTCGCCAACTACCTTTCCCTGCCCGTGGGCCTTTAGCGCCCCCGCAAGAATTTCAGAGGCGCTGGCACTGTTGCGATCCATTAGACATACCACAGGGCCGGGCCATACCCGACCGTCGGCTTTAGCATAAAGGGTCTGACCTGTTTTTTTATTTCTAGCACGGACTGAGACTACCAGTTCGTTGTCGTCTAGAAATTCGCTGGCCAAATCCACGGACACATCAAGAAGTCCACCGGGGTTACCTCGTAAGTCGAGAATTAGACCTTCTGCACCAGAAGTTCGGAGTTTTTCGAGAGCCTGCTGGAGGAGTTTAAGAGTGTCATCCGTGAAACGGGAAATTCGCACATAACCGATGGACTCCCTTAGGACTTGCACATTAGATACACTGGGAATGCGTACGGAGCGGCGAGCCACCTCAAAGTCTTTTGTTTCTAGTTCTGGCCAAGGCCTTTGAAGACTCAGTTTGACCGTGGTACCCGGCACACCCTTAATGCGGGTCACCGTGTCCCGCAGAGAGAGTCCAGAAACAGGCTCTCCATCCACCTCTTGGAACCAATCTCCGGGGAGAATACCCGACTCCTTAGCAGAACCACCCTCAAAAACTCGCACAACAGTAATGCGCTCTTTCAGTTCCTGTACTTCCACGCCGATGCCTTCGAACTCCATACGGCTGGACTTGCGATATGCATCATATTCATTGGCAGGTAGATAGTTGGAATATTTGTCGAGTGACTGAAGCATTCCAACCATCGCATCGTCAGAAAGTTGGTCCAGTTCCGCCTGATCGTCATCCACATACGCGACATGGACAATTCGGAGCGCCTCCCCGAACTTACTCATCGTACTCCAATAGCTGGGCTGGAAGTAGGGCTGAAAGAAAGGGTTAAAAGCAAGTTGTAAAAGGAGGCTGAACAACAAAAGACCTACGAAGACTTTAAGAATTCTCCGTGGGTTTTTCATGGAATCAATGAGGCAGTGTAAGGTCGCCGCCTAAACGTCCTTCTGACGCGAGACTAGATTGCGCATACGCAAGCGGAGGCCATTGAGGCGTATGAAGCCGCCAGCATCATCTGGATTGTAGTCGCTCTTAACACCTTCCATTGAGGCTACGTTTTCGTCGTAGAGTGAAAACGGTGACTTGCGCCCGACAACTATGCAGTTGCCCTTGTAAAGCTTGAGCCGCGCAGTACCCGTTACAGTTTTCTGGCTATCATCGAAAAAGGCTTGGAGAGCTTCGCGTTCCGGAGCGTACCAAAATCCATAATAGACCAGTTCTGCATACTTGGGAACGAGACTGTCGCGAAGGTGCATTAGATCACGGTCCATGGTGAGCGTCTCCACTTGGCGCTTAGCCTGCAGCAGTATTGTACCTCCGGGAGTCTCATAAACGCCGCGGCTTTTCATGCCAACAAAGCGATTCTCAACCAGATCGACCCGTCCGATTCCATGACGGCCTCCCAACTCATTGAGTTTCTTCAAAGCCTCAGCTGGTGAAAAGCGTTCTCCATTTATGCCCACGCAGTTTCCGGATTCAAAATCTAGCTCTACGTACTCAGGCTCATCTGGTGCGTCTTCAGGTGCAACACTCAGCTTGAACATGGATTTGTTTTCTTCCTCAGTGGGATCGAACCAGGGATCCTCCAAGATGCCTGCTTCGTATGAGATGTGTAGAAGGTTGCGGTCCATGGAGTAGGGCTTGGAAGCTGAGGCCTCGACATCGATCTGATGCTCCCTGCAATAATCTATCATCTCTGTTCGGCCGGGGAACTTTCCGCGGAAATCGTCGCGGCGCCATGGAGCAATTATTTCCAGCTCAGGAGAAAGGGAGGCGTAGGTCAGTTCAAAGCGACATTGGTCATTACCCTTACCGGTGGCACCATGAGCAACGGCAATAGCGCCTTCTTTACGAGCGATCTCAATCTGCGCTTTGGCGATTAGTGGACGGGCGATGGAGGTCCCCAGATAATACTGGCTCTCGTAGATCGCATTGGCGCGAAACATTGGATAAATGAAGTCCGTGGCAAACTCCTCAACTAAGTCCAGTGTGTAGTGCTGGATAGCCCCTGTCGCTTTGGCCTTCTCATCTAGACCGTCTAGCTCTTCCTCCTGCCCCACATCAGCGGCAAAGGTCACGACCTCTAATCCGAGTTCTTCTTTCAACCAGGAGACGAGCACAGAAGTGTCGAGTCCCCCCGAGTATGCGAGTACGACTTTATTCATTTTGGAAATAGATGTTAATTAAGCGTCTTGGGAAATCTTTGAAGTCGAGTTTTTTGCGGCAAGCTGAGCAAGGATAGCTTTTTGAACATGAAGTCGATTCTCAGCCTGATCGTATAGGTGGGCTTGATCGCTATCCAATACGTTCTGGGTGACCTCAAGTCCAGGATGGGTAGGCATGCAATGCAGAAAAAGTGCTTCTGGCTTTGCCTTTGCCATTAATTCACTGGTCACGGAATAAGGCTTCATTTGCGCAATACGCTGTCTAGATTCCTCCTCCTTACCCATGCTGACCCAGACGTCAGTATACAAGGCGTCTGCACCAGAAGCTGCCTCTGCAGCATCGGCAGTAAATGTATGGCGAGGCTCTAGTCCTTGGGCTTCCATCAGGTCGAGTATATCCTGCTGTGGTTGAAAGCTCTCAGGACCACAAAGCACGAGGTCTATTCCAAAAAGGCTGGCGGCGAGAATCCAAGAGTTGGCCATATTGCAACAGCAATCTCCAAAGAAGACGAGTCGACGCCCTTTGAGGGAATCCAAGTCATCTCCTCGGCCACTCCATTTTTCTGCAAGTGTGAACACATCAGAGTATATCTGGCAGGGGTGTAAGAAATCAGTCAGAGCATTAACGACTGGTATGCTACCAAAACGGCTGAAGTCTTGCACAATTTCATGACCAAAAGAACGAATCACCAAGCCATGTAGATAGCGGGAAAATACTTGAGCAGTGTCTGCGAGACTTTCGCCTCGGCCAATCTGCATGGAGCTCTTGTCCAAAACAACAACTTTTGCTCCTATCTCGCCGAGACCAACTTCAAACGAGACGCGTGTGCGCGTGCTGTTTTTGTAGAAAAGCATGCCCCAGGTCTGGCCTTCCAATGGCTTTGGGTGGTGCATGCGGTTAGCTTTGTAGGAGGCGGCCAATGAGAAAATCTCCTGACGCTCCATACAGTCAAAATCGCTTTCTTGAAGGAAGTGCTTCATGGTAATTTTGAGAGGGTTAAATCATGTACTCCTATTGAATTGCGGCAAACCTATGCAGCTAAGCTACTTAAAGCCTTTTCTAAAATTTGAAGACCCTCAGAAAGCTCCTGTCTAGTCACGTTCAACGGGGGAAGTAAACGTAGAACGTCGCCGGCAGCAGGCACAGTCAATAGCCCAGCTTCCCTACAGGCAGAAACCACTGGTCCAACCGCACATTTTAGAACAAGGCCGGTAAGAAGACCAGAGCCTCGAGCGCCTGCGACTACGTCAGGATGTTTAGTAGCCATTTCTTGCAATTGGTGCAGGAGCCAACTTCCTTGCTGACGAACGTTTTGCAGGATGTCCTCTTCCTCAAAAACTCGAAGTGTCGCAAGTGCAGCAGCGCATGCTAGAGGATTCCCTCCAAACGTACAGCCGTGTGAACCGGGCTGGAACAATCCTGCGTATGCATCACGCACCCAGATTGCACCGATAGGAAAACCCCCGCCAAGTCCCTTGGCCATGGCAATACCATCGGCTTGGACTCCTGAAGGTTCGTAGGCGAAGTAGTTGCCTGTACGCCCTGCACCACTCTGGACTTCATCTAGTAGCAGCAATGCACCAGTCTGGTCGCAAAGTTCACGCAAACCCTGAAGAAATTCCGTAGTAGCTGGCCAGATCCCGCCCTCTCCTTGAACAGGCTCTACAAATACAGCAGCTGTAGATTCATCAACCGCTTCGCGAAAACTGTCTAAATTGTTGAATTCAGCATGAACAAAGCCTGGCAGAAGAGGATGAAAGCCAGCCTTTGTTTTTTCCTGTCCAGTAGCACTCAAACCGCCGAAAGTCCTACCGTGAAATGAATTGTAGGCAGTGACCACCTTCAAGCGCTCACCTTTTTTGCCAGAATGTGCATGCCCATGCAAACGTGAGAGCTTAATGAGAGCCTCGTTAGCCTCCGCACCACTATTGCAAAAGAAAACTTTGCCGGAACCAGCCAGTTTAGTCAGTTCCTGCGCGAGCTCGAGCTGGAGCGGGTTTGCGTAGAGGTTGGAGCAATGGCCAAGCGTAGCGACCTGTTGCTGAATCGCCTTAACCCAAGCTGGATGGCAATGGCCAAGGGCATTTACCGCAACTCCAGTGGAGAAGTCTAGGTACTCTTGGCCCAAATCATCCCACGCCCGAACGCCTTCTCCTCTGACAATTGCAATAGGTGGAGCAGAATAGTTCTTCAGGGAATGATCCTGATAGAGCTGTTGAATGTGGGAATCCATGATTGCTGCACTAGTCCAGCACGATTTCGGTGCCTATGCCAGTATGTGTAAATATTTCAAGGAGAAGACTGTGAGGTTGATTGGCATTGATGAAGTGGACTCTCTTGACTCCCTCTTTTATTGCATGAGCGGCACCATCAACCTTGGGAATCATACCAGAACTGATGACTCCACTATTCTTGAGTCCATCAATCTTATCAAGGGGCAGGGTGGATAGTAACGTAGACGGATCACTGGGATCCCTTAAGAGCCCTGGCACGTCACAAAGATAGACCAGACGCCGAGCTCCGAGCGATGCAGCTAGGTGAGCAGCAGCAACATCTGCATTGGTGTTGTAAGGGTGGCCTTCATCATCAGCGGCGATGCAGGAAATAACTGGGATCCTCCGCTCCGCCAAAGGCGCCTTTACTTCGAAGGGAGAAACGGAGTCGATTTTCCCAACAAATCCAAGGTCAACTGAGTTGCCAGATGCATCCGTAGAGAGTCTCTGGCAAGAAAATACACGCTGGCCAGGTG
>CAJWWL010000161.1 GCA_913048125.1 uncultured Opitutia bacterium
AAAAGGACGGTGACATCATATATCGCCTCTTTTACGACACTGTCAAAGGCGGTGATTTCCGTTCTCGAGAAGCCAACGTTCATCGCCTTGCCGAAGTAAGTGCTAACATTATCGATCAATGCGCTGCTCAAGGTGTACCGTTTGCTCGCGAGTATGGTGGCCTTCTTGCAAACCGATCTTTTGGCGGAGCGCAAGTTTCCCGCACCTTTTACGCCCGTGGTGCCACCGGGCAGCAACTCCTTCTTGGTGCATATTCCTCCCTTAGTCGTCAAATAGGGCTCGGTACTGTCAAAATGTACAACCGCCATGAAATGCTCGATCTTGTACTTGTTGACGGCCATGCCAAAGGAATTGTAACCCGCAACCTTGTAACCGGTGCAATCCAGTCCTGGGCGGCCGATGCTGTTGTTCTCGCCACCGGTGGATACAGCAACGTTTTCTATCTTTCAACCAACGCTGTTGGCTGTAACAGTATTGCGACGATCCGCGCCTACAAAAAAGGCGCTGGCTTTGCTAATCCTTGCTTTACGCAAATACATCCAACATGCATCCCACAAAGTGGCGATCATCAATCCAAGCTCACGCTAATGTCTGAGTCGCTCCGCAACGATGGCCGAGTTTGGGTCCCGAAGAGTAAGGAAGATTGTGAAAAGCAACCCAACGACATTCCCGAAGACGATCGTGATTATTTCCTTGAACGAAAATATCCAAGCTTTGGTAACCTAGCTCCTCGTGACATAGCCTCCCGTGCTGCGAAAGAAGCTTGTGACGAAGGCCGTGGTGTTGGACCCGGTAAAAGAGGTGTCTACCTTGATTTTGCTGAGTCAATCGAACGTCTCGGCGAAACAGCTATTCGAGAACGGTATGGAAACCTCTTTGACATTTACGAGCGCATCACTGGGGACAGTGCTTACGAAAAGCCTATGCGCATTTACCCGGCACCTCACTACACCATGGGAGGTCTTTGGGTAGACTATAATCTTCAAAGCACGATTCCCGGACTATTTGTCATCGGAGAGGCAAATTTCTCTGACCATGGTGCCAACCGCCTTGGTGCTAGCGCGCTCATGCAGGGGCTTGCGGACGGCTACTTCGTGCTCCCTAACACAATACCCAACTACCTAGCAGAGCAGAAACCCGGCGCAGTCAAATCTGATTCTGATTCCTTCAAGCAGGTTGAGTCCGATGTGAATGCTTTCACTGAAAAACTTCTCAACACTAACGGCACTCGCTCCCCACGCTCACTTCACCAAGAACTCGGTCGTATTATGTGGGAGAAATGTGGGATGTCTCGTAGTAAAGCGGGTCTTGATAAAGCCCTTCAAGAAATATCGGCTCTACGCGACGAGTTTGAAAACAACCTCAAGGTCAGCGGTAATGGTAAATCCCTAAACCAAGAATTGGAGCGTGCTGGTCGTCTCTCCGAATTCATAGATCTTGCCGAATTAATGTGCCACGATGCACTAGATCGTGATGAATCTTGCGGAGGTCACTTCCGAGAAGAACACCAGACCGAAGATGGTGAGGCCGTGCGCCAAGATGATAAGTTCTCCCACACTGCCGTCTGGGAGTTTACAGGGTCGGGTACGAAACCTAAACGACACACCGAAGAACTTTCTTTCAACGATGTGAAACTTGCCGTCCGCAGCTACAAATAATTCTTTTGATGAATCTTAAACTCAAAATTTGGCGTCAAGACGATCAGAGTAACTCTGGGCAATTTAGAGACTATGAGATTAGCAAAGTCTCTCCAGATTCCTCATTTCTCGAAATGCTAGATCTTCTGAATGAGCAGCTTCTGCAAAAAGGCGAAGAACCTGTAGCATTCGACTCTGACTGTCGCGAGGGTGTTTGCGGAATGTGTTCGCTCACGATCAATGGAGTTCCTCACGGTGGTGACCGTGGAACGACCACTTGTCAATTGCACATGCGAAAGTTCAATGACGGTGACACTATCACAATTGAACCTTTCCGCGCTAAAGCTTTCCCGGTTCTCCGTGACTTGGTTGTCGACCGTGGCGCTTTCGATAAAATTATTCAAGCTGGTGGTTTTATCACCTGTCGGACTGGAAGTGCCCCTGACGCTAACGAGATTCCTATCCCTAAGCCAGTCGCTGACAGTGCATTTGATTTTGCTGCTTGTATTGGTTGCGGAGCTTGTGTTGCAGCCTGCAAAAACGCTTCTGCAATGCTATTCACCGGTGCTAAAATTTCCCACCTTAATGGGTTACCCCAAGGTAAGGCTGAGAAAGACCGTCGCTCCCTTGCCATGGTAGCCAAGATGGACGAAGCTGGTTTTGGTAACTGCCGCAACTACGGTGAATGCTCCGCTGTTTGTCCCAAAGAGATTCCCCTCGACGTTATCGCAAAGATGAATCGTGACTATGCGGTTGCTTCTGTGAAAAACGTCCTAGGCATTTAGCCCTAGAGTTCTAAACTTTTATCTGTGGTCGGTCTGACTCTGGCCAGTCTATGTGGTAGTGCTGGCCGCGATCCTCATCCGTACGTTCATATGTGTGGGCACCGAAATAGTCACGTTGAGCTTGCAAAAGGTTTTGTGGAAGCCGTGCCGTTCGATAACTGTCGAAGTAAGCAAGTGCAGATGCAAATGTTGGGACAGGAACTCCATGTTTGACTGCGGAGCCCACTACCGTCCGCCAGTTATCTTGTGCGCTGTGCAAGGCATCGGTGAAGTAGGGATCTAGAAGGAGGTTCGCAAGTTCTGGATCTCGCGCATACGCCTCCGTAATCTTCTGGAGAAACGCAGCTCGGATGATACAACCGCCCCGCCAAATCTGAGCGATTTCCCCAAAGTTAAGCTTCCAGTCATATTCATTTTGGGCCTCACGCATCAGCTGGAAACCTTGCGCATAGGAGCATATTTTGGAGCAGTAAAGTGCATCATGGATAGCCTCGACAAGAGCCTCTTTGTTGCCATCGAATGAATCACGGGGACCATTTAAGATTGTGCTCGCAGCGACACGTTCCTCTTTTACGGCACTTAAGCATCTTGCAAATACGGCTTCAGCTACTGTAGGTGCAGGCACACCCATGTCTAGGGCGTTGACGGACGTCCACTTCCCCGTTCCTTTTTGACCGGCAGTATCCAGCACGACATCAACAAAAGGCTTTCCTGTGATGGGGTCAGCCTGCTGTAGGATATCGGCCGTGATTTCAACTAGGAAAGAGTCAAGTAGGCCTTCATTCCATTGCGCAAAAACTCTACCAATCTCTGGTGGAGTCATACCGAGAAGACTTTGCATGAGATCATAGGCTTCGCAAATCATCTGCATGTCACCATACTCTATGCCATTATGAACCATTTTGACATAGTGGCCGGCACCATTTGGGCCGATGTATGCGGAGCAGGGAACGCCGCCTTCGATCGGTTTGCCAGGCTCTGCGCCTTCTAGGGGCTTTCCATTATCTGCATCGACCTTTGCCGCGATGGCTTCCCAGACTGGCTTGAGCTCCTGCCAAGACTCTGGGTCTCCACCTGGCATGAGTGAGGGACCGAAGCGGGCGCCTTCTTCACCTCCACTGACTCCCGATCCTACAAAGCGGAAACCTTGAGCTGAGAGCGCTTTTTCTCGGCGGATAGTATCTGTCCATTTGGCATTGCCACCGTCTATCAAGATGTCGCCAGTTTCCAGTAAAGGTAACAGGCTATTGATGACAGCATCGGTGGCTTGGCCTGCCTGCACCATGATGACCACTTTTCGAGGGCGGCGAAGAGATTTAACAAATTCCTCCAAGGTATGACATCCTAATAAGCCACCAGGAGTATCTGGATTCTCTGCCAGAAAGGCTTCAGTTTTGGAGGTTGTACGGTTGTAAACCGAAATAGCAAAACCGTGGTCGGCAATGTTGAGTGCGAGGTTCTGTCCCATCACGGCGAGACCGATGAGACCGATTTCTGATAGTTCTTCAGACATTTTGGCAAAGGTTTGGTTTTGGAAAAATGGGGATGTTCTTTTGTTGGAAAGGGAGAGAGGTGGCAAGTTCAATGCGAGTGTTCGTGGGCAGCGCAGTGTTCACAACGAACCCATCCCGAGTTGCCATCTTCGTAGTGTTCCTTCTTCCAGATTGGGACGCGTGATTTAACCTCATCAATGATATAGCGACAGGCTGCGAAAGCCTCTTCTCGGTGCTTGGCAGTCGCACCGACCCAAACGGCGATTTCGCCAATTTGAAGGTGTCCGGTCCGGTGGATGCAGTTTGCACCGAGGACTTCAAACTTCTTGTGGGCCTCTTTGATGATTCTTGAACCTTCTTTGATCGCAAGTTCTGGGTATGCTTCATATTCTAGGCTTTTAACTGGCCTACCTTCATTGTGATCTCGTACCCATCCCTCGAATGCACAATATCCACCTGCGGCAGGATCGCATAGAAGCTTTGCTTGTTCCTTGGGAATAAAGACCTCTTCACTAAGTTGGAAACTTTCTTCAGACATGGTTTCAACCTCCAGCTACTGGGGGAATATAAACAACTTCGTCTTCGTCAGAGAGGCTTGTATCCATCGAAGTGAACTCACCGTTGACTGCAGCACGCAACTGTTCGGACTCCAGAGAAAACTGGTATTTACATTTTAACTCCTCATAGAGTTGAGCTGGTGTGCTAGCGTTGGTTTGCATCGATTCATTGGTAAGGCCTCGTTGCTCTCTTAATATCGCGAAGTATTGGAGGTGGAGTGTCTTCATTTAGAAATTTGAAGCCTAGATACGGCCTCTTCGTATTCATCGGGAGTGTTGATATTGTCCAGTGCTTCAGGTGATGGAAGAGAGAGTAGGTGAGTATTGCCTTGGATGAGGATCTTTCGGGGACATCGAATGCCATCTTGCAGGCTTTGGCTTACATTCGAGATGCAGTGCGGCTCCCAGATTGCACAGAGAGGTTCAGGAAGCCCATCGTGACTGCTTCGATAGGCAGTAGCGAGGCAGGTTGGTTCCCGATTGGCAAGGAGCATTTCCAGAGTTGCTATATCCAGAAAAGGAAGATCACAGGCTAACACTAGAAGCGCGTAACCGGAGAGCTCAGTTAAGGCTGATATCATGCCCCCAAGGGGGCCAATATTTTGTAGGTTGGGATGGTCGTAGATGGGAGATACACCTGCGTTTACTGCACTTTTGGGTAGAGACTGGCCATCACGGATGGAAAGGGAGGCAGGAATATTAAGTTGGGCGAGTAATTCTAGGGTTCGTTCAAGTTGAGTCCGCCCCTCGTACAAAAGGTCAGCCTTATCTCTACCCATTCGTTTGCTCCTACCGCCGGCAAGAAGAAGTGCATGGACAGGTGGCTTGGCACTGGTTTTCGGTGTGCTATTGAGCATCTTCTGGAATTCGGTAGTCGGATTTTCCTCCGGTTTTTTCTATGAGTTTTACCTCACGAATAACTATGTCATGTGACAGGCTCTTACACATGTCATAAATCGTTAGTGCCGCAGTAGTAGCTCCAGTTAAAGCCTCCATTTCAACACCTGTTTTGTGGGTTGTTTTAACGGTACACCTGATTTGAATAGAATTCGCTTTGCGTAGCTCAATACATATATCGATGGCATCCAAGGGTAGCGGATGGCAGAAAGGAATTAGGTCCGCTGTGCGTTTGGCTGCTTGCGTACCAGCAATTATAGCAGTCTGGAAAACAGGCCCTTTCTTGGTGTGAATTTCAGACTGCCCGTCCGCCGGGAGGGTTCCTTCTGGAAACTCAATTACTGCTTGTGTTGTGGCAGTGCGGGCAGTGACTGATTTTTGGGAGATATCGACCATGCGGGGTTGGCCATCCTTGGCAATGTGGGTGAGCATATCAGCCTATAAAAGTGCGGGCAGCGAAACTTGACAAGGCAAACTACATGGCACGAGATGACTACATATGAATAGGAAAAGCCTTTTGCTGGTAATGGCAGGGATTTTAGGATGCCTAGGTGTGATACTTGGTGCAACAGGTAAGCATGCCTTGGAAGGCAAGGTAGATGAAGAGCTTAGCAGCGGATTTGAAACCGGTCTCCGTTATCATCAAACACACGGAGTTGCATTACTTGCCGTTACTCTATTTAGCCTGTGTCTCCCTAGTTCTAGGCGCCAGAAATATCTCATTATTTCGGGATGGCTTATCTTCCTTGGCATAGTGGTCTTCTCAGGCAGTTTGTATCTTATGGCATTCACGGGTATTTTAGATTTTGGGAAGCTCACTCCTGTAGGAGGTATTTTACTGATTCTAGGATGGCTGAGCCTAGCCTTAGTTGGTTTTTTTGAACCTAAGCCCGAGGCAAATTCGCCTTGACCAAGTCTTAGCGCTTTTCATCCTAAGTTTCCCTTTTTTTGGTTTGGTTCCTTACCCAAGGCACCAGCTCTTTCTTCCAGCTTTATCAATTCACTATAATTTGGTGCTCCGCGCACGCACTACGCACGTAATATTTTGTGCGTTACTGAGATACTCACTATGAAAACCCCAAAAGCCCAAGGTCTATATGACCCAACCCATGAGCACGACAACTGTGGCATTGGTTTGATCGTTGATATGAAGGGTCGGCGTTCGCACGCCATCGTTCGCGATGCATTAGAAATCTGTGAAAACCTAGATCACCGTGGAGGCTGTGGTTGTGATCCTATCACCGGTGACGGTGCGGGCATCTTCATCCAAGTACCTGATAAGTTCTTTCGCAACGATTGTGATTTTGAACTCCCTGCTGAAGGTGACTACGGAGCAGCCTTTGTTTACATGTCTCAGTCCGATGAGGCTAGAGAACACCAAGTCAAAACCGTCGAGGCAGTCGTTGCTGATGCGGGCTTGAATTTTCTTGGTTGGCGCGACGTACCAGTTAAGAGCGATATCCTTGGTAAGGCTTCCCGTGACTGTGAACCCGTCTCCCGTCAGTTCTTTGTCGGTCGTGGTGATGCTGTAGAAGCTGGTCTAGACTTTGAGCGTAAGCTCTACCTGATTCGGCGCATATGCAGCCACAAACTTCACTACGGCAACGATGATTCAGCCGATGATCTGGATTTTCACATTGTTTCGCTTTCCAGCCGTACCATGACCTACAAGGGCATGCTAACTACGTGGCAACTTGACGAGTACTTCCCAGACTTAAGCCATGAGGACATGGAGTCTGCTCTCGCTCTCACGCACTCTCGTTTCTCCACCAACACCTTCCCAAGCTGGCCACGAGCTCAACCATTCCGTTATCTTTGCCATAATGGTGAAATCAACACTGTGCGCGGCAACCACAACTGGCTTCATGCGCGCCAGATGCAACTTGCTAGTGAAGTTTTCGGAGATGACCTCGAAAAACTCCTACCAATCATTCGCGCTGATGGCTCTGACTCCCAAAAGTTCGATAACTGCCTTGAGTTCTTAGTTCTCTCTGGGCGTAGCCTTGCGCATGCCATGATGATGATGATCCCCGAGCCTTGGGAGCGTCACCAAAGCATGCCGCAGTTCAAGAAGGAATTCTACGAGTATCATGCATGTCTCATGGAACCATGGGACGGACCTGCCTCTATTGCTGTCAGCGATGGCGTGCAGATTGGGGCTGTTCTTGATAGAAATGGTCTTAGACCCTCCCGCTATTATGTAACTTCTGACGATCGGGTAATACTCGCTTCCGAAGTTGGCGTGCTTGCTGGCATAGAGCCATCTACTGTTGTCAAAAAGGGGCGTCTTGAGCCAGGTCGCATGTTCCTTGTGGACATGGAAGAAGGACGAATAATCGATGATACCGAAGTTAAGCAAACGGTTGCTGAACAAGCACCTTACGGTGATTGGCTCCGTGGAAATCTTGTTAATTCCGAAGACCTTCCTGTGTCTGCCACGGGAGCTTCTGATGACTTCGATACTCTTTTAACAAGACAACAAGCCTTTGGGTATACCTTTGAAGATCTCCGCTTTCTTATAGGCCCAAGCTCCGACAGTGGTAAGCAGCCTCTTGGGTCTATGGGCAACGATGCTCCTCTTGCGGTACTTTCTGATCACAACCAGCTTCTCTACAATTATTTCAAGCAGCTCTTTGCTCAGGTTACAAATCCACCAATTGATCCAATCCGTGAAGAGCTTGTAACTGCATCAGTTACTTTTGTCGGCTCTGAGGGAGACCTCACCGCACCAGGTCCGGAAAGCTGTCGGATGATTAAATACGAGTCTCCACTTGTTTCAAACGGACAGAT
>CAJWWL010000162.1 GCA_913048125.1 uncultured Opitutia bacterium
CGGATCCACGTCCAACCAGAAGTTCTCGCTCTGGGCTTGGACGAAGTAAGGCATTTTTAAATTTAGTTGGCAGTCACTGGGTTCTCCCAGTTTTCTGGCTGTTCTTTGGGTTTAGTCTTCTCGGTCTCAACGCCTTCGATGATGACATCGACCCGACTCACGGGGCTACTGGTCATTTTGTCGATTTGATCACTGACACGACGCTGTATTTCTTGCGCGGTCTTGCCCATCTCCACGCCAAACTCCATGATAACCCTAACCTCGATCACGTAGCCGCCGTCCTCTTCGCTTATGCGTACACCTTTGTTGGTGTTTTTGGCAGGGATTAGATCTGAAAATGAGAAACCGCCTCCTACTGAATGAACTCCAGGAACTTCAATACACGATAGGTGAACAATGCGCGCTATGACATCGTGGTTAATTTTCACTTCCCCGAGCGAACTGGATTCTGCGGCAACTGTTGGGATTTCGTAATTATTGTCCTTCTTCATGATCGATATGATTACCTATTATTTGCTTAAAATTCTGCAGGCGCAACGCTTTTGTGTAGTGCTACGTTGATCAGTCTTGTGGAGTGAAAAGCTCTTTGGGCGTACGGGCTAGGAAGTCTTCGACAAATCGTGTAGTAGCCTTGCCCGCTCTGAAAACGGGATCCTTTATGATGGCTTGGCAAAATGGGATGTTGGTGCGCATGTGTTTGCCGCGTACGATATATTCGCTAAGAGCGCGCTCCATTCGGCTAAGCGCAAGTTCTCTAGTGCGGCCGAAGGTCATCAATTTACTGATCATGCTGTCGTAATATGGCGATATTTTGTAGCCTGAATAGACGTGTGAGTCCACCCTAACGCCATGTCCTCCAGGTGCATAGTATAAATCAATGTCACCAGGGCAGGGGAGGAAGTTGTTGACGGGGTCTTCTGCGCATATACGGCACTCAATTGAGTGTCTCTGAAACTTGATGCTCCGTTGGTCGAAGCTTAGTTTGTCACCGTTGGCAATGGTGAGTTGTTCCTTAACGAGATCGATGCCTGTGACCTCCTCTGTCACCCCATGCTCCACCTGTATGCGCGTGTTCATCTCAATGAAGTAGAAGTTGCGCTTTGCATCGACTAAGAACTCAACTGTTCCTGCATTTTGGTAGTCAGCTGCCTGTGCCGCTTTGATCGCTGCTCGTCCCATTGCCTTACGCATCTCGGGGGTGAGAAACGGGGATGGTGCCTCCTCGATTATCTTCTGATGTCGTCGCTGGACAGAACAATCGCGTTCTCCGAGATGGACGATCTTTCCGTGATG
Source organism: uncultured Opitutia bacterium (assembly GCA_913048125.1). GTDB lineage: Bacteria > Verrucomicrobiota > Verrucomicrobiia > Opitutales > JABJCN01 > JABJCN01. The sequence continues at coordinate 1,294 of CAJWWL010000162.1, forward strand.
GTCGGCCATGATCTGGAACTCAATGTGTCGAGGAGATTCAATGAATTTTTCAATATAGAGTTGGCCGTTACCAAAGGCTTTCTCCGCCTCCGCTTTTGCTGTTTCAAATTCTCGGCCAAAAGATGCAGCGTTGTGCGCAACACGCATGCCACGTCCGCCTCCTCCTGCCACTGCTTTGACGATGACAGGGAAGCCGATCTCTTTGGCAACTTTTAGCCCTTCGCTTTCACTCTCCACAGGTCCATCACTACCTGGAACCATTGGAACTTTGAATTTATTGACGGTTTCTCGGGCGACCGCCTTGTCTCCCATTTGTCGGATGGTGGAGGACTTGGGTCCAATAAAAGTTATGTTACAGCGCTCACACTGCTCTGCAAAATCTGCATTCTCCGAGAGAAATCCATAGCCAGGGTGGATGGCATCAACATTGGCAATCTCAGCAGCACACATTATGCGATCTGCTTTCAGGTAGCTATCTTGGCTCGAGGGAGGGCCAATGCAGATTGCTTCGTCAGCAAGCTGCACGGGCAGGGAGTCTTCGTCTGCCTCAGAATAGATGGCCACGGATTTCATGCCCAACTCCCTACAGGCGCGAATGACACGGAGGGCGATTTCCCCCCGGTTAGCAATGAGGACTTTTCTGATCATGCGGCGATGGGCCTACTTTTTGGCGATCTTGAAGAGGGGCTGCCCATACTCTACGCCGTTACCGTTCTCCACAAGGATTTCAGCAATCGTGCCAGCGCAGTCAGCTGGGAGTTCATTCATTACCTTCATTGCTTCGACGATACAGACCACAGTGCTTTCGCTAACCTTGGAGCCGACCTCTACAAATGAATCTGCGTCTGGGCTAGGAGATCTGTAGAAAGTGCCAACCATTGGGGCATTGATGAAATGGAAATTTTCATCATCCTTATTGCTTTCGGCAGTTGGCGTCTGAGTCGGTGCTGGTGCGCTTGGTGTAGTCGCGGCAACTGGGGCAGGAAGCACTTCAGTGACTCCGCTTATCCCCTTGCAGAGCTTCAAACGGAAGGAACCTTGTTCTACTTCTAGTTCCGTAAGATTGGAGTCTTCGACCAATGCGATTACTTTTTTAATTTGTGGAATATCCAGAGAGTTTGCCTTCTTGTCTTGCATTCTAAATAGTTTCTTCGAGTACAGATATTGTGTTGCCACATGCTCTGTAATTATTGTCTCGGTTCAAAGAATGATTGATTTGCGCTCGGAATCAAGGTTGGAGTTGCAACTCATTTTTATATGCCGAAAGAATGCCCAGCACCAATCTCCCAAATCATCAAGAAGGTTCATCCTCCGATTACATGCGGAATCTTAGTGTGCCTTTTTTTAACTGGTCTTGCTCCTGCTGAGGCTACTCCTGAATGGAGAGAAAAGCTGAGTGAATTCTGGGCGTGGATGAGGGTTACCTCCGAGGAGCATTCCATGTTTCTCTTGTTGGCTATTGCAATTCTACCTGGGCTGGGTCTTCCATCGAGCCCTTTCCTTGTGCTTTGTGGTGCTTTAACTGAAAAGACTGGTTCCACCGCATGGGCCTGCCTATTAACTGCTTTTGCCTTGTGGGTTAATGCCCTGTGGATGTTCCTCTTTGCAGCCTATCCCGGTCGTCGTATTATCGAGGGAATTTTACAGCGAATGTCCAAAAAGCTACCTGACCTACCGCAGATGCAAGGCGTTCGTCTAGCCATCATTCTTAGAGTGACTCCAGGCGTTCCGTTGACGGTACAAAACTACTTGCTCGGCATCAGCGGAATTTCCCTAAAAAATTACCTTTTAGTATCTATTCCTGTAATGGGACTTTGGGCAGTTGGTTTCGTTGTCTTTGGAGAAGGTTTACTTGAGGGTGATTCCAAAATGATCATTGTCGGAGTTGGGCTTTTGGTCGGTTTGTCTCTAACCGCACGCATGATTGCAAAAAGACATGGTTTTAAAAAACACAATGGATGAGAGTCCCTCAGCTTCAGCAGGTGAGCGCATACTGACGGTTACCGATCTGACTCGTCAGGTAAAAAACCTTCTGGAGCAGCACATCGGTGTCTGCTGGGTTCGCGGCGAGATTTCTAATTTAAGACCAGCCGCTAGTGGGCACTATTATTTCACGCTTAAAGATTCTGGAGCCCAACTTTCAGCCGTCGCCTTTAGGGGTAACGCTGCTGGATTTCTTCCTGTTCTGCAAGAAGGTCGCCAAGTTTTGGCTTTTGGAGAGGTTTCAGTCTACGAAGCACGAGGCAGTTACCAACTCATCATTCGGCACATGATGGACGACGGCGTTGGCCGTATCCAGCAGGAGTTTGAAAGGCTCAAGAAGAAGCTCTCCTCTGAAGGCTTATTTGATGCAAGTCGTAAAAAGCTTTTACCAGCGATTCCCCATAGAATTGCTTTTCTAACATCGCCCACCGGAGCTGCCGTGCAGGATTTTATTAGCAATCTAACAGGTAAGGGGTGGCGTGGTGAAATCCTAGTAATTCCGGCTCTCGTTCAGGGCGCAGATGCCCCTGCCAGCCTAATGGACGGTCTCGAGATTGCTCGAAGCATCTCCGGACTTGAACTTTTGGTCATGGGTCGTGGAGGAGGATCTCTTGAGGATCTTGCCTGCTTCAACAATGAGCCCTTAGTTCGTGCATTCGCAGAGTTCCCCGCGCCTACGATTTCTGCTGTTGGTCATGAGATTGACTTTGTACTGACTGACTTCGCTGCCGACCACCGTGCTGAAACCCCTACTGCTGCCGCTCGACACATTCTGCAAGGATTTCTGGATTTTGAACAACGTACGCAATCTGCCGCCGCTCGTCTTTTGCACAACATGGAGCAAGAGCTTCGACGCCTTAGTCGCGAAAAACAGTTCCTCCACAAACGTTTGCAAGGACTGCGTCCTCAGAGGATTCTTGAGAACTCTGCCCAGCAGCTTGATGAGTTATCCACTCGTATGCAGATCGCTTTCGTCAATCAGCTTCGTTCTAAGCAGCACACACTTCAGGAGCGGTTTCTTCAATTAAGCCACAACTCTCCTGCAGGACAACTTCCTCATCTCGAAGCTCGATTTCAGCATGCTCACGCCCGTCTTTCGACTGCTGTTGACCACATTCTTCATCAAGCCAGATTAAAGTCTAACTCTCTTCGTGATCGTCTTTCCAGTGCAAGCCTCCCTCGAACGTTGGCTCGGGGGTTCTCTGTTGTTACAGATCCCTCGGGCAAAGTTGTGACATGTGCTTCAGCCCTCTCCCGTGGTGATGTTCTTTGTAACCGTTTTGTCGATGGAGAGATCACCTCACGCGTAGAATGAAAGATTCCTGCTTGATCTTCTACGAACACACCCAGAATCTCAAAGTATCATGAGCGATAATACAGAACCACTAGTAGGCATCATAATGGGTAGTAAATCTGATTGGCCCACGATGGAAAAAGCTGCGGAAGTTCTTCAGGAATTTGAAGTCCACCATGAATGCAGGGTAGTCTCTGCCCACCGCACACCAAAATGGATGGTTGAATATGCACAAGATGCTGCACAGCGAGGGCTTCGGGTAATAATTGCAGGAGCTGGCGGTGCCGCCCATCTCCCCGGAATGGTTGCCTCCATGACCCCTTTGCCTGTCTTAGGTGTTCCAATTCAGTCTCGTGCTCTTTCTGGAATGGATTCCCTTCTTTCTATTGCACAAATGCCCGGCGGTGTTCCGGTTGACACTTTAGCTATTGGAGAAGCTGGTGCCAAGAACGCTGGTCTATTGGCTGTTCGTATTCTTTCCAATGATGATCGCATTCTCCGTGAGAAAATGAACAGCTACATAAGCGCTCAGGAAACCAAGGTCATGGAGGACAACATTTTATGAGCCACTGCGTCCTTCCAGGTGGGACTCTCGGTGTACTTGGTAGTGGCCAACTCGGTCGTATGTTTGCCATCGCTGCTCGTAGGTTGGGCTATCGCATTCATGTACTCTCTCCAGAATCAGATACACCCACAGGCCAAGTTGCCGACAAGGAAATACAAGCCTCTTACCAAGACCTAAAAGCTGTTGAGGACTTTGCTGCAGAAGTCGATGTAGTTACCTTTGAGTTCGAAAATGTGGACTCGCAAACGGTCGAAGCCATTGAGCGTAATACTCGGGTGCATCCTGCTGGGCGTGTTTTGCACACAACACAGCACCGACTGCGCGAAAAGAACTTTCTGCAGTCCATAAGTGTTCCCGTAACTCCCTTTGCTGCGATTCGCTCACAGGAGGACCTTGAAAACGCAGCATCTACCCATGCCCCTGGGGTTCTAAAGACAGCTGCTTGGGGCTATGACGGTAAGGGTCAGGTCAAAGTGGAGGCTCCTACAGATGCCATTGCCGCATGGGAGCAGATTGATCGAGCCGAGGCTATCTTTGAAAAATTTGTGGATTTTAATCAGGAGCTATCAATCGTCGCAGCTAGAGGACAGGACGGGGAGTGTGCCTTCTATGGTCCCATGGCCAACCTTCACGAAAACCATATCCTAAGTATCTCCGTCTGCCCCGGAGGGTTCTCAGAAAAAGTAACTTCTGAAGCCCAAGAAATTACCCGTGCAATTCTTGAAGCATTGAATTACGTCGGTACTCTCTGCGTGGAGTTTTTTCTCACGCAAGACGGTAGTCTTTTGGTTAACGAGCTTGCTCCTCGCCCACACAACTCTGGGCACCTTACAATCGATGGTCACCGTACTTGCCAGTTTGAGCAGCAAGTCCGTGCCATCGCAGGATTACCTCTAGGGTCTCCAGCACAAATTAAACCTGCCGCTATGGTGAATCTGCTTGGTGATGTCTGGCAAAATGGTGATCCAGACTGGTCGTCCGCTTTAGCAAACAACAATCTAAAGCTTCATCTTTACGGCAAGCGTGAAGCGCGTGTAGGTCGAAAGATGGGTCACATTAACATTCTCTCCGATACTCCCGAAAGTGCAAAGCAACTCGCAGTATCCGCATTGCAAAGCCTAAAAAATAACACGTAAAACCTTGCCCATGGCAAAAATAGAAACTCCTAAAGGCTATGAGAGTCTTATTCGTGCAAACCTCTCCAACTGCCTTACTGAGACATGTTGGTCTGAAGGGGAGAAGTACCGTGGCAAGGTTAGAGATCGTTATGAGCTTCGCGATAAGATGTTGCTTATTACAACCGACCGTCAGAGTGCGTTTGACCGTGTTTTAGCATCTATTCCTTTTAAGGGTGCTGTTCTCAACCAGACAAGCGCTTGGTGGTTTGAGAATACTCGCCACATCGTTCCCAACCACATTCTCGAAGTACCCGATCCTAACGCTACCATTGCCCGAAAGTGCAAGGTACTGCCAATCGAGTTTGTTGTTCGAGGTTACATAACTGGTTCCACTAGTACCTCTATCTGGACCACATATAAAGATGGTGGCCGTAATTTCTGCGGCCATGAACTCCCTGATGGCCTAGTTAAGAACCAAAAGCTGCAGCATAATATTGTGACCCCAACCACCAAGGAGGAGCATCACGATCGCCCTATCTCTCCGAATGAAATTATTTCTGAAAATTGGCTCACACCGGAAGAGTGGGAGGAGGCTAGTACCTACGCCCTCCAACTTTTTGAGCATGGCCAGAAAGTATCCGCCCAAAATGGACTTATCCTCGTGGATACCAAGTATGAATTTGGCAAGGACGCCGAGGGCAAAATTCGCTTAGTTGACGAAATTCACACCCCAGACTCTAGCCGATACTGGATCGCTGATACCTACGAAGAACTTTTTAAAAAGGGCGAAAATCCTGAGAACGTCGACAAAGAGTTCCTGCGTCTTTGGTTTAAAGAGAACTGTGATCCATATAATGACGAGACCCTTCCTGATGCACCTGATGATCTCGTTGTGGAGTTATCCCGTCGCTACATCTATTTATTCGAGAAAATCACCGGAGAGATTTTCCAGTTTCCAGAAGATGGTTCAGATGTGAACGAGCGGATATCCCGCAATCTTAAATCCAGCATTTGAGAAAATGATTCAACCCTACCACTTGTAGGTGAACCAGGCTATTCGAAGTATTTTCTCATCAAAGCTAGACGGAATCCGATCCAGGGATTTTCCGTATCAGGCGACACTCGGTTACGATGAGCAGCCCTGCACCTTTCGGAGATGTCGGTATATGTTCCGCCGCGGAACACCTTGAAGTCTGATGCCTTTTCAGTAATTGGATCGACACTTCCATCAGGCGAATAGACTTTGCCATACCAGTCATAGCACCATTCTCCCATGTTGCCATGCATGTCGTGAATACCCCACTGGTTTGGTTTTTTCTCTCCTACATTGCGAGGTCTACTGGTTCCAGCCTCTCCCGTCTTACTATTCGAGCTAAACCAAGCATAATCGTCTAAAGCTTCCTCGTCATTTCCAAAATGGAAAACATTAGTAGTTCCAGCGCGGCATGCATATTCCCATTGGGCTTCAGTAGGTAGGATAAAGTGCCAATGCTCAGGCATGCGACCAGCGAATTTCTCTCTCTCAGTCAGCGCTTTGCAGAATTCCATTGCTGTTTGCCAACTCACTTTGTGCACAGGAAGTTGAGGTCCCTTAAAGGTGCTTGGGTTTTCACCATCTAGGATTGAAGTAAATTCTTTTTGAGTCACCTCGTAGGTTCCTATCCAAAATCCGCGTGAGATAACTACATTATGCAAATCCTCCTCTTCGAGTCGATGTCCAGGCTCGGACGGCGGACTGCCCATAAGAAAGTTGCCTGCAGGAATCCAAGTCATCTGCAGCCCAAGCTCAGGTACTGTGTAGGGTTCACCTTCAGGAAGAATATCCTGAGTTTTCTCTACAGAAGGTTCATCTCGTTCTTGCGGAGCCTCAGGGTCTTTCTTTTTACCGGGGCAACCTGT
>CAJWWL010000163.1 GCA_913048125.1 uncultured Opitutia bacterium
TGAAAATAAAGATTTTACAACTGGTGTCATTAAAGATACAAAGTCGGAATTCTTCAAAGAGATTGTTCAATTTATAATACCAGCGTGAAGAAAACTGTTCAAACGATACGCAAATCAAAAGGCCAAAGGCGACTAGTCGCTATCACTGCATACGATGCGATCTTTGGTGAGTTAGCTTCGAGAGCAGGAATGGACATCATACTCGTAGGAGACTCAGTTGGCAATACCATGCTAGGTCATTCAACAACCCTGAATGTGACAGTAGATGTAATGGTGCACCATACTGCAGCAGTTCGGCGAACCGAACCCGAGAGCCTATTAGTAGCTGATCTTCCTTTCGCGCAAGCGCATCTTGCAAAGGAAGAAGTCCTACAAGCTTGTACAAGGTTGATACAGGAAGGCGGGGCCGAAGCCGTAAAGATTGAGGGCAACTCTAATCTTGAAGGCACACTAAACTACTTAATTGATGCTGGCATCCCTATTATGGGGCATCTAGGATTACTTCCACAAAGAGTGAATACCCTCGGTGGTTACCGAAAGTTTGGGAAAACCAATGAAGAGCGCGATTCACTACTTGAAGATGCAACAGCGATGCAGCGAGCAGGTTGCTTCGCTGTTATCGGTGAAATGATTGAATCCAAAGTAGCAGCAGAAATCACCAATTCGCTTAATATACCTCACATAGGAATAGGCAGTGGCCCGGAATGTGATGGCCAAATACTTGTCAGCACAGATATGCTAGGATTCCAGTCAAAGTTTTACCCTTCATTCGTGAAGGCATATGCAAACCTCGAAGAAACGATCCTAGACGCATTCCGAACATATGGCCGGGAAGTGAAGGATAATATATTTCCTGAATGAACTTTTGTATCCTTGGGGCTGGTGCATGGGGAACTGCTATGGCAGTCCACCTTGCTAGAAATGGGCAAACGACAACATTAGTTCCTAGACACTACGAACAAGCACTTAATCTTGCCTCAGAACGTGAAAACAAGCTGTACCTCCCTGGTATTGAACTAGAGCAGGAAATACAAATTTCGTGCGAAACCATGCCTGCCCTCATGGAGGCTGAAGTGGTTCTCATAGCATGTCCAGTTGCTGGTCTACATGCAATCGCTAACTCGATCAATGAGGTGCTTCTCTCCACCTGGCGTGCCCATACATTCCTAACTCTATGCAAGGGCTGGGAAGCCAATTCCTCACTGCCACCACCCTCTTTTATGAAAAGACACCTAAAGGATCACCATATCGGTGTACTTTCAGGTCCAAATAATGCTATGGAAGTGGCTGAAGGTAAGCCAGCTGCAATCGTTCTCGCGACCGATAAAAATTCCTCTGCCATTTCAATCCAAAAGGCTATCAGCGACGAGAAGCTTCGGGTGTATACATCAAATGATGTAACAGGGGTTAGCCTTGGCGGTGCACTCAAGAACATCTATGCAATCGGTGCAGGTATTTGTGTTGGACTTGGACTTGGAGACAATGCAACCGCAGCTTTTTTAACACGTGCCCTGCATGAAATGGTTAAAATCGGGACAAAACTAGGCGGAAATGTGGAGAGTTTCTATGGTCTTAGCGGGTTTGGGGATTTAATTGCTACCAGCACAGGAAATTGGAGCCGTAATCGCACTTTTGGAGTAGAGATTGGCAAAGGGAATACAGTTGAAAAACTACTACTTGACCGTCGAACAGTGGTAGAAGGCTTCAATGCGACTGAAACCTTTCACCAGATCTGTAAACAAAAGAAAATCGAGACCCCAATATTAGAGGAAACCTTTGGAATCCTACATGAGGGAAAATCACCTTCTAATGCTTTGCATAAACTGATGACCCGTAACCTACGGAATGAATCTTGATTTAGCCTGCAATGAAAGCAGAAGCTCGTCATTCAGAAATACACGGCACCGGTCTTTTTGCTATTGAGGAAATAGAGAAAGATGAACCTTTCCTTGAATATGTGGGAAACCATCTAAACGACGAACAACTTTGGGACCAGTTTTACTCCACTTATGGAGACAACTATAAACCTGGGGACCTTCATGTTTGGGCATTTGAAGTTCGTGAGGGACTATACATCGATGGCGATGTTCCTGAAAACATTGCTAAGTTTGCAAACCATTCCTGTGAAGAAAACTGCGAAGCTATTCTTGACGGTGATCAAGTCTGGATTACAGCAAAGCGAGACATTTTAGCAGGAGAGGAACTTACCTTCGATTACCGCTTCCCACTTCGAGACTTCCTGTACCATCCGTGCCGTTGCGGAAAGAGTAAATGTTGCGGTTACATCGTGGCCAAAGAGGAACGCCCAAAGCTTAAAAAAATCCTAATGCGACAAGCTCCGCACAAATATCGGCTGAAAACTACAAAGTGAAAATTCTAGTTCTGACATCTAGCACTGGTGGTGGACATAATATGCGAGCACAGTCTCTTAAAGCTTGGGAAGAGACGCCAAGCGGGCGAGCAGCCAACCTTTCAGTATCCATACATCAGACTCTGGAAAGCACTCACCCGATGTATAGGTTTGGTGTGAATCTGTATAATTTTATCCAGATGAGATGCCCTTCGGTGCATCACTTGTATTTCAACTATCTAGAGCGAGTTCCTCATTTTGACAATGGACGTATGATCCATAACAGGCATAAATTTCAAGAAGTGGTTTGCAGAGAAGAACCAGATGTCGTCTTAAGCACCCACGCACATCTCAATCATGGTTTTTTTGAACTAGCCAAGGAGGCTATGCCAGACTCTTTACCCAGCACTGTTACATACTGCGGAGAACTACACTGGAGTTATGGATTCAGTCAACGTTGGGTTAATCGAAAGTCAGACCTCTTTGTAGGTGCAGTAGCAGAAACCTGCCAAGCTGCAAGGCGACTCGGAATGCCTGAGGATCGCCTTTACGAAGGGGGCTTTCTATTAAGGCCATCATTCTACAAGCCTGACCTATCCCCAGAGGATCGCAATAACTACGTTAGGAAACAGCTTGAATTAGATCCAGCACGCTTTCTCCTAGTTTTAGGCACTGGAGCAAATGGAGCAAATGATCACCTAAGATTACTGGAAGCGCTTTTCAAAGAAGGCCTCCGAGATATTCAAGTTCTTGCACTATGCTCCAAAAATCGCCTGCTCGCGCAACAGATTGATGACTGGGCCAAAAGGCACCCTAGCATGACAGTTAAGACGAAGCCTTATATCCACGACATGAAGCCGCTTTTGCAATCTGCCTCGGCACTAGTCTGTCGATCTGGCACTGGACTCACCAGCGAGGCAATCATATGTAAGTGTCCAATACTTTTCAACGGCATAGGTGGTGTAATGCCACAAGAACTAATTACCCAAGTCTACTGCCGCCGCCATCGAATCGGAATCTCTTTCAGCAGAGCAAAACAGCTCCCATCTATAGTCTTCAACCTCCAGCGCAATCCCGAGCAACTCACTCAAGCAAGACAACGCAAAGAGAATATCAGCCCAAAACAAACACCCCAGGAACTTATCCGTAGGCTTCTTGACCTGAGAAACACCAACGAATGAGTCAACAATCTTCAGAATACTCTGAGATACTCTGCCACCTTCATCTTTTCGCTGTGCTGCCAGCACTGGATGACCTACTTAAAAATGTACCCGAAGCACGTAGGATTCTCGGGAACCGAAACTTCACAATAAGCATCTCAGTCAAAAATGGTCCGAAAGCGATCTTCAGCATAGGAGAAGGAAGGTGCTTACTTAATGAATCTCGCCCACACGAAGCAGGTGTCCATTTCTTCTTTCAATCCTCGAATCACTTCAATCGACTTCTTCAAGGTAGGCCAGTTCTACCAGGAATCGAATTCAAAACCTGGAGTCCAGACTCGTTGATAACTTTCTTGAGATTACTGAACCTCCTTCGCAAATATCTACGCCCCAGAGAACTTCTCAGCAACGATGCAAACTTCAGAGATAACCACGTGCGCCTTCTGCTGGGAATCGCTTTTTTTGGACTACGACAGCTAGCTGAACTTGAGGAGGTCTCCCAGCGTAGGATGTTAGAAGTACCAAGTGGTCTTGCATTATTTACTATTGATGGAGGGGATCTAGCAGCCTGGGCGCAATGGAATGGACACCACGTCACAGCTGGAAAGGGGATACCTGACACGCAACCAGACGTAAAAATCTCATTCAAAAACGCTGAAGTGGCCTACCTTGCTCTCAGTGAAAGACTCGACCCTATGGCATCTGTAGGACTTCAACAGATCAAAGCTGAAGGTTTACTTCCCCTTGCCGATGGACTGTCTTTTATTATCGAAAGGATACCTCGCTACCTCTCAGTGTGAACCGTCGAAAACTATACTAATTTTTTCTTATGCCAAATCTTCCCGAATCAATGGAACTCTTCCGTCGCGCTTCTAAGGTCATACCTGGAGGTATCTACGGGCATGCTAGTCCTGCAGCGGGATTACCAGGAGCATTTCCATACTATGCGGAAAAAGCAAATGGGTGTAGGTACTGGGATGTAGATGGCCGCGAATACTTGGACTTCATGTGTGGTTACGGAACTATCAGCTTAGGATATGGCAATCCTATCGTAGAAGAAGCCGCTTCCCGCCAACGTAAAAAAGGCAGTGTCTTTAACCACCCTTCTGCAGTGATGCCAGAACTCGCTGAGAAACTCACCGAACTGGTTGACTTTGCTGACTGGGCAGTTTTCGGCAAAAACGGTTCTGACATGACAAGCTGGGCAATCCAAGTTGCCAGAGAATTCACTGGACGTAAAAAAATCCTCAAGGTCCAAGGTGCATATCATGGAGTAGATCCTTGGTGCACACCAGGTAGCGGGGGCATCATCGAAGAAGACGTCAGTCACATTCATTCTTTCCCTTGGAATGACCTAGATGCGATCCAGACCCTGATTGCAAGGCATCGAGGTGAAATTGCAGGTCTGATCCTAACCCCATTTCATCATCCAGCTTTCGGTGATTCTCAGATGCCAGAAAAAGGGTTTCTTCCAAAAGTCCAAAAGATCTGCAACAAAGAGGAGATCTTACTAATCCTTGATGACATTCGAGCCGGCTTCCGATTGGCAGTTGGAGGCTCTCATACCGTATTCGACTTCGAGCCCGATCTCGCTTGCTATTGTAAAGCACTTGGCAACGGATACAACATCTCTGCAACTCTTGGTCGAGAACACCTCAGAATTGCTGCGACAAAAGTCTTTCTGACGGGAAGCTATTGGAATGACGCGGTTTCTATGGCCGCAAGCCTCGCTTGCCTTGGAGAGATTCAAGCCTCCAATCTACCTGCACACCTAGAGAAGGTAGGTAGTCTACTCATTAATGGATTAAGTAGGGCTGCAAGTGAATATGGCTTCAAGATGGTTTTTTCTGGACCACCGGCTATGCCATTTATGCGTTTCCAAGATGAGACCAATTTTTTTAAACTTCAACGCTTCTGTGCCCTCGCCGCCAATGAGGGTGTATTTCTCCATCCCCACCACAACTGGTTTCTCAGTGCTGCACATGATGAGCTTGCCATCACTCAGGCAATAGAAGCGGCAAGACGTGCCTTTGCCAAGCTCTCTGAGGAGCTTTAAATGCGGCATAATTCCGATAGGCTAGAAAACCATAGGAAAAGGGCCACACATTTCCATGATCTGTGGCGCAACTTCTTTATGGGGATTATCGAAGGAGGATACAACTCTGTTGCGATCCTCGTTGCCATCCGTCATTTCCAAGCTTCTGACACAGCTAAGTCACTAATCGCAGGTGGATCAGCTGTAGGCTTTCTTCTCGCACCTACTATTCTGATAATAGTAGGACGCACTTCAGTTGTAGTTAGCCAAATATGCGCGATCTTCATGATTGGAACAGCAGCAGGGTTGTTTCTAGCAGCAAATATCGAACACGTATGGGTGTACACCTTTTCACTCGTCTCCACAGGCATCCTTGTGGCACAGGTTCCATCTTTGATGGTACATGTGTATGCAAGGAATTACTCTGAAGGGGAACGGGGCCGTCAAATCTCAGGTAATCTAATGATTTCTGCAGCCATTGGAGCCTGCACATCGCTCTCTGTAGGACAACTCCTCGACCAAAACCTTCTCCTGTATCAAAAAGTCCTAACAGGCATGGCGACCGCTTGCCTATTTGCTGCATGGCTACACCTTAGAATCCCATCAGAACCTCTCCGTTCGAAACGCCAAGCCAGTCTTTTTCAAGACTTAAAGTTTGCCTTCGGAGATCGTTTATTCGGATGGATGCTAGGTGGTTGGATGCTTATGGGAGTGGGTAACCTAATTACAATTCCTCTGAGAATCGAATACGTAGCAAACCCTGATTTCGGTATCAATGCATCTAACACTACCATTCTAGTTTTGACCTTTATTTTGCCCGCAATAACTCGTGTTCTGAGTGCACCTATTTGGGCATTCTGCTTTGACCGATTCAACCTCGCAATTGTACGTATTTCCATAAACCTGTGCTTTCTCATTGGCCTTTTTGCATACTTTCAGAGCACAAACATAATATGGCTTGGATTATCCTCAGCCTTGATCGGATGGGCTACGGGAGGCGGCACACTTGCTTGGACGCTATGGGTGACAAAAGTCGCACCACCCGGTCGCGAGTCATCCTACATGAGCGTACATAGCTTCTTTACTGGTATTCGTGGAGTCCCCGCACCCTTCGTGGGCTACTGGATACTTACAAGTCTCGGTCCCAAGCAAGTTGCCTGGGTTTCAGCACTTTTTATAGGAATCAGCTCCTTAATTTTTTTAAGGCTCGCTTCAGATAGTCGCCTTAAATCTCCCCAGTAGCTCCAGATAGAATTCAGACCTCGAATATCAACTCTAAGTAGTGCTTTAGAATTGAGCCCAGAGATACTCCGTTACTGGTGATAACCAAAGTAGATCGGCACTTGGTCATCGCTAAGAGAGTCTTGTTCATTTTTAAGATTTGCACCTTGCCAAAGGCTTCAGCATCAGAAACTGGAAAGACTCTGATTGGCAGCCCGTACCATGAAAATGCAATATCCCATGCAGTAACCTTTCGAGGCAAGACACCTTCTACTAGCCCAGGGTAACGCCTCATCATATCAGGTGCACCTGACGAACGTACCCTCAACCTAAAAGCCTCTGGGATAGTCTTAAAGTATTCTTCTATATTTGAAATTTTTCCGTCAGCTGCCTTGCGAAACAAGTCTAGCACATCCAAACCAACCATATTCATGCCATTCCAAATCCCATGCTCATTGCGGGTCTTGAACTTTTGGCTAGTATACCAGTTTTGGAAATTATCTGTGAGGCGCAGACCAATCTCAAAATGAAGGTGTGCTCTTGATCGCGGGATTCCAGTACTAGCTGTATTTCCCATAAGGCCAAGAACCTGACCTGATTTCACCTCTTTCCCCTTCAAAATACCTACTTCCACACTGTTCAAATGCGCGTAGAGAGAGTAGACTTGGGGACGCTGTTCTAGGTGTTCTAAAATAACGTAAATCCCGTAATTACTCTTGCCTCCGATCTTATTGACATAGGCGACCCGACCAGGAAGTACAGCAACCACTTTGTCCATGGGTCGATTGTAACGGTCACGCCGCTGAGATTTAATATCAATTCCCTCATGGAACTTGTACCCGTTGTTACGAACACAACCAAAGAGTCCTGATTCTGGCTTGCCTGAAGAAGTCGCCTGAATCACATCTGAAACCGGCCGATTCCTGGGTATTGACTGGCCTTGTATTGGCCAGACAATTTCGGCGGTCAACTGCGAGTAGCAGCTAAAAAGAAAAATTACCGCGGCAAAGGCAGACCTGATTAATTGCGGCCTAATTCTATTTCTCTGCGGACTCCCCCGCCATTCAACTGCTTGCATGTCTCTTTAAGGCTAAAGACCATCTTCTCAAGTAATTCATCTGGAATTTCAACAAAAGTAAAAAGTTGTCCATTCTGGATTTGGCCGTCTAAGGGCCTTTCTGCAATTGCTCGACCATTAACAATTAGAATGAGGCTCATCCGCTGACCTCCTCGACTCAACTGCGCAAGTCGCTGGGCACCTTCGTTATTTAGCATAAAGAGTAAACCCTTTCCATTCTGGACCTTAGCAAGTTCGACATTGGAGAAATCAAACTCATCTACCTCCATGAATGATTTTATGGCGTGGGATTGAAGGACTCAAGG
>CAJWWL010000164.1 GCA_913048125.1 uncultured Opitutia bacterium
ATAACCCTGTTCTTATCGGTGAAGCTGGGGTAGGTAAAACGGCTATTGCTGAGGGTCTTGCTCAAGAAATATCAGGCGGCCTTGTCCCTGAAATTCTACTTGATAAGCGAGTTGTGACTCTGGACCTTGCGCTGATGGTAGCCGGTACAAAATACCGCGGCCAGTTTGAGGAGCGCATCAAAGCGGTCATGGACGAGATTCGTCGTAATAAAAATATCATCCTTTTTATCGACGAGCTTCATACGATTGTAGGTGCCGGTGCCGCGGAAGGTGCCATGGATGCTTCCAACATTTTCAAGCCAGCGCTGAGCCGCGGCGAGATGCAGTGCATCGGAGCGACTACCCTTGCGGAGTACCGCAAGTACATTGAAAAAGACAGCGCTCTAGATCGACGTTTTCAGTCCGTCAAGGTTGAGGCGCCTTCAACTGAGGACGCCTATCTCATTCTTAAAGGCATTCGCCACAAGTATGAGGAACACCATAAAGTCAGCTTCAGCGATGAGTCGCTCATGAGTGCTGTGAAGCTTTCTGAACGTTACATCACCGGACGTTTTCTTCCGGACAAGGCTATAGACGTTCTTGATGAGGCTGGTGCACGCGCTCGTATCGACGCATTAGAACGTCCTCCCGAAATCGAAGAAATTTCCAAAGAGATCGAGGAGGTTTGCGCCCTGAAGGATGAAGCCATCAGTAAACAAGATTTTGAAGAGGCTGCTAAGCACCGGGACAACGAAAAGCAGCTCCGTACCAAGCGTGATGAAACTCTAGAGGCTTGGAAAAAGTCTCGTGAGGAACAGAAGATCGTTGTCGGCGATGACGAGATGCTTGAGGTCGTTTCTGACTGGACTGGGATTCCTCTTAACCGCATGGAGAAGAAGGAAAACGCCAAGCTTCTTGAACTAGGCGAGGAGATGAAGTCCGAAGTCATCGGACAGGAACAGGCTACCAACGCCATTTCAAAAGCATTGCAGCGTTCTCGTGCTAATCTCAAGGATCCCAAGCGTCCAATTGGCTCATTCCTTTTTATGGGACCCACGGGCGTTGGTAAGACACATCTCGCCAAGATTTTAGCCGAGCACATGTTTGGTGAGCAAGATGCCCTCATCCAGCTCGACATGTCTGAGTACATGGAAAAATTCGCTGTGTCTCGCCTCATCGGATCTCCTCCCGGTTACGTTGGCTACGAAGAAGGCGGCCAACTTACCGAAGCTATTCGCAGAAAACCTTACGCTGTGATTTTATTCGACGAAATCGAAAAGGCTCATCCTGACGTAGTTCAAATTTTACTTCAGGTACTTGAAGATGGCCGTCTGACAGATGGTCTTGGACGTAAAGTCGATTTCCGCAACACCATCCTTATCATGACATCCAATGTGGGGGCGAACATTCTTCAAAAAGATTCCTCCCTTGGATTTGGATCTGGTGATTCCAACACAGACTTCGAGAACATCAAAGGTAAGATTATCGAAGAAGCTAAAAAGTTCTTTAAGCCAGAGTTTCTCAATCGATTGAGTGAAACAATCATCTTCCATCCTCTCACGCAGGATCACATGAAGAAGATTGTTGACTTGGAAATCGACAAGGTAGCCGAGCGCCTCATCGAACAAGATCGAAAAATTGAAGTTTCAGATGAGGCAAAATGCTTTCTTGTCGAACATGGTTGGGACGAGAAAAATGGAGCCCGGCCTCTCAGGCGTGCGATTGAACGCTACCTTGAAAATAGTTTGGCTGAAGCGATACTGTCTGGCGAGATCAACGAGGAGGAACCGATTCTCGTAATTGTCAAAGACGAGCAACTCGGCTTCGAACAGTCTCAGGAAGTTTCAGAGGAAGTTTCCTGAATTACAGAGCATCACTTCACATACCTTATTCTCACTTACTGCCACAGGTCTGTGGTTCGGCTCATTTTTTCAAGGACCGCAGCCCAGCGAATTCTCGACCCTAGCTAAAAGGCGCTTCTTTTGCTCTGATTAAACTGTGCTAGCTGTGTGGTTATTGCAGCTTTACCACCAACTTCAATTGCCGTTGATAACACCATATGCTTGATTCTTCCATCACCATATGGGTTCCAACCCTCCACTCTGGACCATTTTAGCTTTTGACCACCTATGAGACCGATAAGATTAAAAAAACCTATATCGAAAAACAATAAACCAGAGGACCAGCAGAGATCTCCTCGGGTTATCAAGGCTATTGACTTTCTTCGGATCATTCAGGAGCACAAATGGCTCGAATCCGAAAAGCAAGGTCGGGACATTGGTTTTGAAAATGCCGTCAAAGATTGGCTTTTTCGTTTTGGAGAAAAGGTTAGTATTCGTTCGTGAACTGTCAGCAAATACGTTTGCCCTGAATCGGGGGAAAAGATAATATTATCTCTTTTTCTACTTCGAAAACCCCACTAATATCATGGAAAAGACACTGGTCATCCTCAAGCCCGACTGCATGGAAGCTAAGCGTGTCGGCAAGGTCATCTCTCGCTTTGAAGGAGAGGGATTTAACATCGTAGATTGTAAGCTGGCTCAGCTTTCGGCAGGAGTCTTGGAAGAGCACTATTCCCATATCCGTCAACTCGAACATGTATTCCCTATGTTAGTCGAGTTCATGAGTAGTCGGCCTGTGCTGGTTATGATTCTCGAGGGTGAGAATGTGATTAGTCGAGTCAGGGAGCTTCTCGGCCCCACCGATCCTGCCGAAGCTGCAGAAGGTACCATTCGAGGTGACTTCGGCGTTGATAAGACCAAGAACGTCGTTCATGCCTCAGACAGTCCCGAAAGCGCCGAGATTGAGATCAATCGTTTCTTTGGGGCCTAGTTCTTTGCCTAGTTTGCCTCGGCGACTAATTCACGAGTAGGCATGCGGCTTGCGCTGCTATAGCTAGACCCTTTCCAATATCTCCAACACCTTCGTTGGTGGTGGCTTTGATCCCGATTGAGTCCTCGGTAACACCTAGACTATTCGACAAAACCCTCTTCATTGAGTTGATATGTGGGCCAATCTTAGGTTCCTGAGCAATCAGTGTGCTATCTACATTTTGTAACTTATAGCCTAAATGCGAAACTTCATCTATGGCTTTGCGCAGGATTATTTGAGAGTCAATCCCTTCTAGTTTCGGGTCGGTGTCGGGAAAAAAGTGTCCGATATCGTGAAGTCCGGCTGCACCTAAAATGGCGTCTGCAATCGCGTGGCTGAGAACATCTGCATCAGAGTGACCAAGCAAACCCTTGTGATAGGGAATCTCTACGCCCCCAAGCACAAGTCTACGATCCTCGACAAGCCTGTGTATGTCATATCCTGTTCCGATTCGCATTATAAATCTAATTGAAGCAGGATTGCTAACCGGTCAAGGTCTTCGGGTGTAGTAATTTTGGGGTTTGGTCTCGAATTATTGACTAACTGAACCCGTTTTCCGAGCAGGGCGATAGCAGATGTGTCGTCCGTTAAATGGATCCCCTCTTCTGAGGCTTTTTCGTAAGCATCTCGGATGTCACTAAATTTGAATACTTGAGGCGTTTCCATTGCCCACAGGTTGTCGCGGTTAACAGAGGATAGTAAGGAAAGGCTATTACCGTCGGTGCGTTTCAATGTGTCAGAAACGGAATGGGCAAGGCAGGCTGCTCCATGGGTCTGGGCATTCTCTGAAAGATCACGGAGTTGCGAGGCTTTTATCATTGGACGGGCGCAGTCGTGGATAAAGATTAGGTCGGCTGAGACCGACAAGGCGTCGAGTCCATTTCGGACTGAATCCATACGTTCCTTTCCGCCAAGACACCAAATGATTTGGCTTGAGTCGCAAATGACCTCGTGGGTAATTTGCTCAAGAGCTTCTTTTTGTTGGTCTTCCCTGTAGACGATCACGATTTCCGAGAACATACCTGAGTCCAAGAAGGCCTCTAGAGAGTACTGAAACAAAGGCTTGCCGAGAATTGGATGCAGGATCTTATCGATCGTTGCACCCTGCATTCTTGTGCCTGCACCGGCAGCAAGTAAGATGGCACCATTACCCATTTTTACGCTGAGAAGCTAGTTCTGTTTGGATAGCTAGGGCCGCGTTCTTAGGGTCTTGAGCCTGTAGGATTGGGCGACCGACGACTATGAAGCTTGAGCCTGCACAGGCAGCTTCTGCTGGTGTCATGATCCGCTTCTGATCACCAACTGCGCTACCGATGGGTCGGATCCCAGGAGTAATTAGGAGAGATTCTGAGCCGAGCTTTTCTCGCAGTGGAACTACTTCTAGAGGTGAGCAAACCAATCCATCGGCGCCAGATGCAACGGCCATCTCAGCAAGTGCAGGCACTCTCTTGGGGATGGGACCGTTCAGGCCAATTGCATCGAGTGTAGATTCATCATGTGAAGTCAGAACTGTTACTGCAATCAGCTTGACCTGACTACCGCAAGAATTCCGCATCTCTTTTGCTGCATTGATCATTTCTGGGCCGCCTAGAGAGTGGAGCGTCATCATTTCTACAGGACATTTAGAGAGGCTCTCTATTGTGCTGGCAACCGTGTTGGAGATGTCGTGAAGTTTTAAGTCCAGGAAGATCTTGTAGCCCCGGTCTGCCACTTCATTGAGTAAGTCTGGACCCCATCGGGTGAACATCTGCAGACCGACCTTTACCCATGTTAGTTCGTTATCAATGCGGTCGAGCAGATTTAGTGCTTGGATCTTATCGGGAAGGTCTAGGGCGAGAATTAGTTCACAAGAATTCCCTGTGGCCATTGTCATTTCGGATTTCATTTTCAATAATGGGCACTATGTTGTTGGCGAGAATGAAGGCGATTCAACTTTTTTCACCCGCAAAGGTGAATCTATATCTTAAAATTCTTGGCCGTAGAGGAGATGGGTTTCATGACTTACTATCCTTGGTCTGCCCTTTGGATTTTGGTGACTTATTGAAGCTAGAAATAAGAGAAGGCGAAGGTCTTGATCGGCTTATTTGTAATTGCCCCGAGTTGCCTTTAGACAGTTCTAATCTAATTCACCGTGCAATAGATTTATTTCGTAGCCAAAATCCATTTCCAGGGCACGTCGTGGTTAACCTCGAAAAAAATATTCCTATGGGAGCTGGACTTGGAGGAGGTAGCAGCAATGCCTCTGCTACCTTGTGGGGACTTAACCAAATGGTTGGGAATCCTTTTTCTCCCAAAGAGCTTATGGATCTGTCTTCTGAGCTTGGATCTGACTGTCCTTTGTTTCTTGCCGGTGGAGCTTCAATAATGCGAGGTCGAGGGGATCAAATTCAACCACTTAATATGCATCAGGCACAAAGGCTAAAGAGTCAGAATGTAATGCTGTTGCTACCCTCCATTCATGTTTCCACTCTTTGGGCATACAATGAGTTTTCTCGTAAAAGGGATCATGAATCGTCCGAAGGGCTGTCCGAGTCCACACTCGATAGCTACCTCTCTGGTAATAGTTCGCTTAGAGAAACCCTCCATAATGACTTTTCCGCTGTCGTGGAGTCTAAATTTGCTGCTCTTGCAGCTGCCAGATGTGTATTCCAAGATGCCGAAATAGATAATTTAATGCTCTCTGGAAGCGGTTCAGCTATGTTTAGCTTGGTTGATTTTGAAGAGTTGCCATCTGGTAATCTCAGGAAGGTTGAAGAAGTGCTTCTGCAAGAACTGGGAACAGAGTTTGGGCTTGTCACTGCCAAGTTATGCCCATTTTTTGCCCGACCTTTTAATTTTCGCGTGTACAATTAAGTATTTTACAACTCGTTTACGTTTTCCAACTCTGCAATCCCATTCATGAGCTCTGCAAGCGGTCAAAAGCAAGAATTTGTGTTCCGTGGCATTCCTGTCTCTCCAGGGGTTGCACACGGAAAGGCATGGTTACTTGCCCAGAAGGAACTGGAGATACCCTCCTATCCATTAGTCGAGGAGCAAGTTGAGGCTGAGATAGCCCGTTTCGAAACTGCTATCATGGCGACTCGTCAGCAGATTTCGGAGTTGCGAGATGAAGTTAGCAAGAAACTCAGTGAAACGGAGGCACAAATTTTTGATGCTCACCTTCTCGTTCTCGAAGACAAGGCTTTGATTGAGGAAACTGTTTCTGATGTTCGAAAATCTCTTAGCAATGTAGAATTTTGCTTCAATAAAGTAGCTCAGCGTTACATTGACTTCTTTACCGGTCTTGAGGACGACTATATAAAAGAACGAGTTAATGATATTCGTGATGTCACACGTAGGGTTTTGCGTAATCTAGCTGGTGAAAGTCACCCTGACTTAGGCGAATTGGATGAGCCTGGTATCATAGTCGCCGCCGATATTTCGCCATCAGAAGCGGCGTTGATGGACAAGCAGAAGGTGCTCGCCATCATTACAGAGCACGGGGGTACTACTGGTCATGCGGTAATTATGGCCCGTTCAATGGGTATACCTGCAATCGTCAATTTATGGAAGGCTACTACTCGGATTCCTGCGGGTTGTGATCTATTGGTTGATGGGTATGAGGGGACTTTGGTGGTAGCCCCGACAGCCGATACGCTTTTCCGGTATGGTGAGATTCGGACGCGCAAGGACAAGATTCGCCAAAAGTTCCTTACTGAACTTGAAAAGCCTGCTGAGACCGCTGATGGACATAAGCTTACGCTTCGAGCCAATATCGAGGGTGCCGAAGATGTAGAGCGTGTCTTAGAGTCTGGGGCCATGGGCGTCGGTCTTTTTCGCAGCGAGGGTCTTTATCTGCGTTCCAATGACTTTCCTTCCGAAGACGAACAATACGAAGAGTATGTTTCTGTCGTTCGAGGTGTTACGAAAGGCCCTGTCATTATTCGCACCCTAGATCTTGGCGGCGATAAAATCCTGCCTAAAGCGATGACTGGGATAGATGAGAATAACCCTTTCATGGGTTTTCGTGCCATCCGTTTTTGCCTCAAGCACAAGGAGATTTTCAAGGTCCAGTTGCGTGCACTTTTGAGAGCATCAGCAGAAGGTGATCTGAGAATTCTTTACCCTATGCTGTCTGGTGTTTCTGAACTAGTTGAAGCCAATGAACTTCTGGCTGAGGCAAAGAAGGAGTTGGGTCGTCAAGGGGTGAATTTCAATCCAAACATCGAGGTGGGTGCAATGATTGAAATTCCCAGTGCGGCCCTTGTGGCTTCTGAATTAGCTAGGCACTGTGACTTCTTTTCTATTGGGACTAACGATCTTACGCAGTATATGCTCGCTGTTGACCGCGTAAATGATGAGGTCGCGCATTTATACCAGCCAGCCCACCCCTCTGTAGTGCGTACTATTAAGAATATCATTCAAGCCGCCAACGATGCTGATATCCCCGTTGGTATATGTGGTGAGGTTGCCGGCGAATCGGCATATGCAGCACTTTTACTTGGCCTAGGCATGCGAGAATTAAGCATAACACCACCCAACCTGCCGGAGATTCGCTACATTCTTCGGCAAATGCAAATCTCTGAAATGAAGGCTCTGGCTGACAAGGTTCTTAGCTGCGCTACAGGAGATGAAGCACAGGAAGTCCTCGCCAAGTTCAGTAAAACTCGACTTCAGCCTTTAGTGGAGGCTATCACTGAGTAGTAGGATTCTGCATCCTCCTTTGATTTTACCTACTTATCGCGTGCAGCTTTTTTTTGCAGTTTAGTCAGTTCCTCAACTCCAGTCTTTGCGAGTTTTAGCATGTCTTGGAGTTGCTTTCCTGAGAAGGTATACTCTTCACCTGTGCCTTGGACTTCAACGTATCGACCGCCACCAGTCATGACAATATTTGCATCTACGTTGGCAGAGCTATCCTCAACGTAGTCGAGATCAAGTACTGGTTTACCATCAACCACTCCTACGCTCACAGCTGCAACGCTATCTACGAGTGGATCTTCTTCAATTACCTTCTCTCGGAGGAGTTTTTTGATGGCAAGTCTGATAGCTACGTATGCACCTGTAATGGAAGCGGTGCGCGTACCACCATCGGCACGTAGCACGTCGCAATCAATCCAGAGAGTGAGGCCAGGGAGTTTCTTTAAGTCGATGATAGCTCGCATAGAGCGTCCAATCAGACGTTGAATTTCAACAGTACGACCATCCTGCTTACCTTTTGATACATCGCGTCTTTTGCGATCGAGCGTAGAGTAGGGGAGC
>CAJWWL010000165.1 GCA_913048125.1 uncultured Opitutia bacterium
CAATAACAGTTAAAGTTCCATCCGGATTGCCATCTCGATAAGATGGACGACATCAGGATTGTAACCATTGAAGGACGCGGTGTTAAATAAGCGATAGGCTAGAATAGCGGAGAGCCTGTCGGTAATCTGATAATCAGCGCCAAATATAAACTGGTAAGCAAATGATAGATCACCTGATTCAGGAATATTTCCAAAAACAGAGTAATCGGAAACATCACCATCAAGACTGGCGACAGACCAGCCTAGACCAAGACCTGCGAAAACGTCCAAGTTGTCGACGAAAGGAGCCTCGTACTCCTTGTATGCATTAATCATCAGAGAATAGTAACCGATTTCCAGATCACTAGCACCTTTGGTATTAGCCTTGGCAGAAGACCCCTTCCAAGATGCTTCAAGTTCAACCCGTGTGTCCTCAGACCGATGAAGACCAACAGCTAAACCATAGCCCCATGTCGTACCAGGGTCGATTTCAACTCGAGTGTTATTGGGGCCAGCAAAACCAGCTTCATCCGCAAAGCCGAAGTGAAGAAAAGTATTAAGATAGTAGCCATCAGTTCGCCGAGGAATTACTGGCCGTGGAGGCTTTTCAGGTTCAGGCTCAGGCTGAGGAGGTTCAACGGGAGGTGCAACCGGAAGCTCAGGTTGCTCAACAGGCGGGGAAGGCGGTTCGACAGGGGGTTGTGTTGTGTCTAAAGCGACAGAGCCCATTAGTGCAATTTGCTCACGAAGAGCAGACATTACACGATCGTAAAGAATCTTTTCCTCGCGCGCCTGAAGATCGACAGCCTTAGAATTTTCTGTGATAGAGAGTTCGACACCAGAGACAACCGCATCGATAAACAAGCGAGGGTTCATCTGGAGTCGCGGCGCTTCTTCGACAGAGCCCTTGAGCATGTCCACCGCAGCATCGACTACCATTTCAACTCCGACATCAAACTTGAGGTCTTTTTTGAAGGCGGAATGCATAGTCCCGTAGGTGATTCCAAACGAGGCTGAATTAGTAATACCCTCCATGGAAGTACCTTGAGAGTATAGTTGAGGGGCAGATCCGACGATGGAAAGAACCAGCAGGATTGGTAGGGACTTCTTCACTTTGGCCATAGAAAAAGCAGATAAATTAAATGAGTTGGGATTGGAGATTGGATCCGCGACTTTGAGAAATCAGCGGGATTATGGAGAAAGAGTTCTTTGTTTGTCGACCCCTTTCTGGGATAAAATTTGCTTGTTACATAATGAGGTTCGGACATTGTTTCGAACCACTTTGAAAAACCTGCATGAAATTTCAGGATCATGACCCCACCCGCCACGCAAGCCTAAGGCTCACCGGTAAAGGAATTTTTGAAAATATCCCGCCGGAAGAATTGGAGGAACTTCGGGAGGCAGGCGAATGGGGCTGGGCTTCAATAGATGAGTTGATCCTTGAAGTAGACCAAGACCAAGAGTACCTGTATGTTGTAATTGAAGGATCGGTACACGTTTACCGAACTCATTTTAGGAGTGGTCGTGAACAACCTCTTGCAGACCTCTACGAAGGGGAGTGTTTCGGCGAGATGGCATTTCTTGGAGAAGGTAAGGCTACTGCGAACATAAAGGCCAAACAGAGAAGCCTCTTATGGAGACTAAGCCATGAAAACCTCATGGAATATCTCAGTGACTACAAGGGAGCTGGTCAAATGTGCCTCAACCTTGCAGCCATACTTGCCCACCGTCTTAAAGAAGGGAACACGAAGCTTAATGGTCTAGCTGGAGGTCTTAGCGCATACTTCGGAATGAAGTCGAAACTACCCGAAAAGGAGGTAGAACCTCCGATTTCCGGTGATGATGCAGAATTTGAGTTAGCACCAGCCATAATGGCCAGCTTTGTTCGAGAAACATTACGTTTACCTCCCGGTACAGAGGTGTATCCTGAACAAATTGAGCTCGTAGAGGAACAACTTCGCAACCAGAAAGTAGATCTGGTACATTGGCTGGAATCTGGTGCATCGGGTCACCGTCTGAAGCTCAAACTTCATTTTGTAGATGTTGATGCGAACGGCAAAGAGGTCGTTGACCCATACGTTGGATATGAAAGTACTGTTGCTATCCCAGCTGCCGCCACTGCTATGGTTTCTAGTCCTAAGAATCGAGCAGACACCAAGGCTAAAATGGCTGGTGGAGCTCCCTCGAAGAAGGGCGTCGCTGCTGGCAAAGACAAGAAAGGGCCTGTTAAAAGAACTACCAAGAAGACTGCAGCTGATAGGACTAAGCAGCCTCGGCCAGAACCTCTGAAAGATGAGGAGCCTTCACTCGTCAAAAAACTTCTTTTTCCTGCTGCATGCCTGTTTTTCACATGGCTGCTTGCAATGATTGCGATACTTCTGGTTCCAGGTCCAACTAAGGCAAGCTGGGTCATCAATGATGAAAAAGAGGTCAACGGCTTGTTACGGTCTGTCCTCTTTCCGACTTCAAAGCTTCCTTTTGGAAAATTAGAGAAGGATTGGACTGAACCATTTGCATGGGATGTTTCTAAGTACGCAACCTCAAAGGGATGGCTAGAGATTCAATTGGAGCTTAAGAAACCCCTGAAAGAAGACACCCAACTGCTGATCTATGTACAAGACCCTGACGGCAAAAACATTCTAACCGGTAACAATAGTCGCACAAAGGTTTTGCTTGGCAAGGGAGAGAAGCGGTGGGAACTCCTAAACATTTTTATCGGCGAGGAAGAAACGTCTGAACTAGCTCTAGAACTTGACCTTGGACGTGGCTCCAATCCTGGAAAAGAATGGGAAAAAGGTAAAGTGAAGGTGAAAGTCTTCCGCTAGGCGCGAGGACTAAAGCTTTGAGAAGAGTTCCTACTCACTCTTCTTTTTGAAAGGAAACCGTGTTACACCAGACTGAAGTGGGAAGTTCTTCTTTAGCACTCCTTTGACCACGGCAACTGAAACGCCCAGTTCCTCAGAAATCTCACTATGACGACGTCCCTGCTGCTTAAGTTGACCAATCTTTTGAATATCAGAGTCCTCAAGAAGTTGCTCGTCTTGTACTTGGTCCTTTAAACTTGATGAAGAAAGGCTAGCACGGGCCTTTTGCTTCAACTTCTCTAAAGTTTCTTGAGATATAGGCTTTTTATCCATGGATGTCGTAGATTGTAGGAAAAGAGTCAGTGACCAGAGCTACTGCTACCAGAACCTTTGAGCTTTTCCTTCCCATTTTCGTATTCTTTATTGAAGAGGCGGTTCTTCTTAATGTTCCAGCTTTCAAAACGGCCGTGAAGTTCACCATGGTGAAAGTGGGTTTTAACCTTTTTCTCTCCATTTACATGAAAAGCTATATACTCACCCTCAAGTTTTCCGTCAGCGTAATTTGCACTAAGCTTCTTAGCTCCAGAAAGATACCATTCTTCGAAATCACCACTCAGAATTCCTAGCTTCCAAGTTTTACGCCATTCACAGTGGCCATTAGCTTGAAAATACTCCTCAGTACCATTCTTGATCCCTTTTTTGTACTGACAACGGTAACGCACTTTTCGGTAAAACTTTCCGAGTGGCCAGCTTTCGTAATAAGCCTGAAATTCGCCAGGGCGTATAGTCGGGACATAGGTATAGCTTTCTCCATGCCCTCCACCATGCCCTCCGCCATGTCCACCATGATCCCCGTGTTCAACAGGTTCCCCCTCAACGAGTGCTCCATCTTCACTAAAGTGATAACCATTTGGAGCTTCCAATGAATCATACGTAGTGTCCACATTTCCATAAAACCGGTAGGCAGTACCAGTAAAAGGCCGGTAGTAACGAACGGAATCCAACTTTAGCATCTCAGAGTGCTCGTTCGAATCGAGAGGACTGTCGTGATGGAAGTGTACAGTAGACAACAAGAGTTCATTGGAAGAAGTGACGCTTTCGACTTCCCCATCCCCGATCTCTTTTGAATTACTAAAAAACTTGAGCCGATCTCCTTCGAGTAATTGAACATTAAATCTGGAGTCTTCGGCAGTTAATGAATTATTTTCTGCTGAAAACTTAAAACCCTTTCCGGTAAGTAGATCAGTGTAGAACATTTCATAGTCTACTTTAGCCAAATCAGTCTCGAGCATTTCGGGATTCCCGAAAGTATAGGTTCTGAGCCATTCA
Source organism: uncultured Opitutia bacterium (assembly GCA_913048125.1). Lineage (GTDB taxonomy): Bacteria > Verrucomicrobiota > Verrucomicrobiia > Opitutales > JABJCN01 > JABJCN01. The sequence continues at coordinate 4,113 of CAJWWL010000165.1, forward strand.
GGTTTTAAAGCATCAAATACGCTAGAACGCAGTTCACCTTGTAAACGACGTTCAATAGAAGTAGCTACTACTGCACCCACTACGGCAATGCTTCCTAGTAGTGTACTAACGAAGATAAGGAACTTCTTGGCTGGTGATTTTTCGGCCATCTTAGGCTTAGGTGTTCAATTAAGCTGTCGGGCTTTTATAACGGCAAGAGAATTTAGATTTGTTGTTACTAAATGATAAGTCGGAAGAAGCGCGCAGAGGTTTAGTGAGCATCGTCCAGTTTGCTTTTGTCTCCATTTGCGCTTGAACTCTGCCTGCGAAAGTAAAGGAGTCCACCAAGAACAAAGGCAGCACATAAGATCACAAACCAATCACCGTTTCTAACATAGAAGGTCGAACTATCTCCAAAGGCAGTTATCTGGCGCACATCTAGGATCATGCCAGCACCTCGAGTCCCATCCTTCTTACGACCGGCGCTATAAACAGTGCCGTCATCACCAGTAAGTACTTGGCGAACAATACCGAGTTCGTTGATCCAACCTGACCAACCGTTATTTCCACACCTTAGTACTGGACGACGGGTTTCTACCGCCCGTAACACAGAGTGCGCAGCATGCTGATATGCAGCTCCTCGAGTTCCATACCATCCATCGTTAGTGGCAACAAAAAGAAAATCTGCACCGGCTGATGCATGTTCACGAGAAATCCGAGAAAAGACATCCTCATAACAGACCAAAGGCCCAGCCTTGTAGTTTTGACCTTCCAACTCGAAAGACAACTGCACTGAATCAGTGCCGGCAACGAACTCCTCCTTAATGGAGACAATCTTCTTTAAGAAAGGAAGATACCGACCAAAGGGAACATATTCTCCGAACGGCACTAGCTGCTGCTTGGCGTAAAATTGGTCAGAAATGCCATCTTGAGGAGAAGCATAGAAAATTCCGTTGTAAAGCTTGCTGAACCAAATGACTGCCTGCTCCCCAGATTGGAATTTACGATTATCACTGACAGAAATGTCCAGAGAACCCTTGGAGTTAACGAAGGCACGAGCATCGACTTTGCCATCCCTCGAGTCAGAAGCAGACTGAACCAACGGTGGTGCGTGCAAAACAGAGAATCCACTCCCCAGTCCCTTCAGTTTATTAGACTCCTTTAGTAGAGGTAGCCCTCCATCTGGACCAGGATCCGCAGACTCGTCCGGTTCGAGAAAAATCTTCTCTTCTACTACCTTCATGTTGCCCATGAGCAAGGGCTTCCCAAGCACCTCGAGAAAAGAACCAATCATTAAGGAGACGCCCTTGGCTATGGGAGTGTTTCCAGTTGCCTCCAGAGGAGTGGCAGTCTCAGGCCATAGGTAGATATCAGGAGCCGGTTCCTGAGAGGCCAAGCGAGTCATGATCGGAAAGAGGCTCTTACTTAGGATGCTCTCGGTCTGGCGAGGATCCATCTTATTCTTCTGATTGATGTCAGGCTGTACTATACCAGCTCTGAACATCGGCGACTGCTCTCTAGCAAGATCAAGATTCTGAAAAAAGAACCAAATCATTAGCCCTAATGCACCGAAAAGAATGTAGAACTCTGGGCAAAAGCGCTGGAAAAAAGATTTTCGATTCCAACCTCTCACGATCAAGTGCCTCACGTAATAAGCGATGCCGAGGTTGAAAAATACGATAAAGAAAGATAGCCCCCACGCACCAGTCACGGAGGCAACCTGTAATAAAGCGGGCTGCTGCCAGAGGGTTGAAGAGAGGGTATTCCACTGTACGCCAAGTATTTCTTCACGAGCCCATTCGAGCAGGACCCAAGCCCCTGACAATGCGCACATACCTAAAATACGGATTATGAAGGATTTATCCAGGATTCTCGGTATGATCCTGTGCAACAGAAGTAGCCAAATCCAAATTCCCCAACAGAATATCAAGGAACAACCAGCCCAGCATATAAGACCGATGTGCAATCCACCTAAATGTTCACCTAGATGGATCAGCCATGGAATACTTGAGAACCAACAAAAAAAAGAAGTAACAAAGGCCGCCAATGCGAAGAGGCCTATTCGAGGACGAAACATTGCCCAAGCAATGAATGGACAAAAGCAAACAAAGGCAGAGGCAAATTGGTTGAAAGGAGCAAAGGAAATCGTGTACAGAGAGACAGTTAGCGTGATACATATCAAAGGCACCAGCCACTGTTTCCATCGGACACTCAGCCTAGGACTGGGCTCATCTTTAGTACTGCCCTCTCCCATTCATCAGCCTTTCAGTTCTCTCGCCTAGACTATTTTTCAAGCTGCACGGCCACAACATTTTTTGAACTTTTTGCCACTACCGCAAGGGCAAGGTTCGTTGCGGCCGACCTTGGGCATATCGCGTTTGACTGGTTTGGGCGCATCCTGGGGCTTAGGTAGATCAACATTACTACCGCGACCAGCAGGAGCCTGAGCAGCTGCAGCCTGCTGAAGAAGGCTTCCTCCTCCTTCAATAGGCCCCTGTTCCTGAGCATTACGGCTCAAGACAGAGAGCATATTCTGGAAGGATTCCAGGTTGGTCGATGAGCGGAACACACCTGTACAGATCTCCGAACGGGTGTTCTCCATGAGTTCTCCAAAATATCGAAAAGCCTCGTTCTTGTACTCGCTTAATGGGTCCTTTTGGCCATAACCTCTAAGACCAACGCTGCGCCGAAGTTCTTCCATCTCAGTGAGATGATCTTGCCAGTGACGATCAATTGAACGGATTATGACGTAGCGTTCCAATTGGACAATCGATTCCGGATCTTCCAGAGAAGCCTTTACATCATAGGCGGTCCGAACCTTGTCAATGAGTAGTGTACGCATGGCTTCGAGCGCCTCCTCATCGCGAGTGCCAGCAGGTGCTGCACCGGCCAAATCCTCCGCACTTACGGCAACAGGAAAGGTCGTGTTAACCCAGTCCAGAACACCTTGGCGAGCAGATTCATTCTCGTCAGAAAGCGGACTCGGAGGAAGGGCTTCGAGGCGATTAGCAACCTCTTCGTCGACCATTTCAAAGATTGTACTGCTTGGAGTATCACTCTGAATGGCCTCATTACGAATATCGTAGATTACCTGACGCTGCTTATTCAGAACGTCATCATATTGCAGCAAGCGCTTGCGTATTGAGAAGTTTTGCTGCTCGACCTTCTTCTGGGCGTTCTCGATTGATATATTGAGCAATGGGTGCTCTAGCTCATCACCTTCCTCAAAGGAGTTCTCAAGCATCTTGGAGATAGGGCCAGCACTCGCAAACAAGCGCATCAAGTTATCTTCAAGAGCAATGAAGAACTTGGAAGTACCAGGATCTCCCTGACGAGCACAACGACCTCTTAACTGACGATCGATACGACGAGACTCATGACGCTCAGTGCCAAGAACGAGAAGTCCGCCAAGATCAGGCACTCCTTCGCCAAGTTTAATGTCAGTACCACGACCAGCCATGTTGGTAGCGATTGTAACAGCACCACGTTGGCCTGCACGAGCTACGATCTCAGCTTCTTGTTCGTGGAACTTAGCGTTAAGTACATTGTGGGTAATATTGGCCCGCTTCATCATGCGGGACAGCACTTCAGAGGCTTCAACAGATGCCGTACCAACAAGAACAGGTTGTCCGGTCTTGTTCGCCTCTTCGATGTGACGAATTACAGCATTAAACTTTTCACGACGCGTCTTGTAGACAACATCGTTGAGGTCTTTTCGGATACACTCCTTGTTGGTTGGAATTACCATTACGCCAAGGTTGTAGATCTCACTGAACTCAGAAGCCTCGGTCTCGGCAGTACCAGTCATGCCAGCAAGCTTTTCATACATCCGAAAGTAGTTCTGGATAGTAATCGTGGCGTAGGTCTTGGTTTCCTTCTCTATGGTGACCCCCTCCTTAGCCTCTACTGCCTGATGGAGACCATTACTCCAACGCCGACCGGGCATGAGACGACCCGTATTCTCGTCCACGATCATGACTTTTC
>CAJWWL010000166.1 GCA_913048125.1 uncultured Opitutia bacterium
GTCAACTGCAGCCAAAGCACCCAGGTAAAACCCACCATGATAGCCTCGTACTCGCTTCAGATCATAAAGATGGTCGTGTATAGCCTGCACATCAAAAGGATCCCTCCCGATCACAAATCCAGTTAATAGGTCTGTAATGATCTCCGCGGGTGCCTTTGGCGCTACAAGTCCGTAGGTTTCGCCCCAGCCTTCGACCCCATTATCTGTGGTGATTCTCAGGACGAGTGAGCGGTTATTACGAACGTAGACCGTGCCGTTCTGCTGACGAACAAAGTATCCGTCAGGGTTGACCGACTCAGCTTCACTTAGGTTTCCCAAGTAGGGACTGTCCTGACTAAGATCGACAACATAAACCTCCAATGATGCAATCTTATCACTCATGCCAATACCCCCTCTAAATCAGCTAGCATTCGGTCAATATCTCGCTTTGTCATTTCATCCATTTCGGGAAGGGGAGCTCTTACAACTACATCATTCTCAATTCCTCGAGAGTTAAGCACATACTTTGTGAGTCTCATTCTGTAGATGAGCTGTGATACCAGCAGTGGCAAGCTGAAGCGATATAGCTCGCGAGCCTTCGCAAAGTTTCCTATAGTAAACGCTTGGTAGATGCTTACATGCAAATCTAGCAGTTCAATTGCTGGCATGGCCGCTAGGGCACCTCGATTGAGTTCATCAATCATATAGCGAGAACCGCCACCACCGATCACTCCTTTCAAATGCGGAATATTACGATTGGATATGGCTGTGATGGCCGGTCCAGAAGGCAATGTCTCCTCTTTTACGTAGGTGATCATCGGGTTTGACTCAATCAACGCCGCAATTGCCTCACAACTCAACCCGGCACCAATTGGGTTCGGGGCATTCTGTAGAATAATCTGGGCACCATCTAATTGCTCACCTGCTCGAGCAAAGAATGCCTCATGCTTTTCTAGATCCTGTTCCAGCACCTTAGGAGCCATGACCATAAGATGGGTGATGCCAAAGTTGATGCAGTCTTTTCCGGCAGTGACTACCTCCTCAACAGTCTGTGCGCTTGCACCACCAATGATTGGCACCCGTCCATCGACTTCAGAAACAACCAATTCTACTAGGGCCTTCCGTTCTTCCATGCTCAAGAAATTGTACTCACTGGCCACTGCGGGGCACACCACCGCACTGGCACCTTGCCTAAGGGCAAATCTAACAACTTCCTTTTGTGCTGGGATATCGATCTGGTTGCCGTTTGTAAACAGGGTAGGTATGACAGGCAAAACACCTCGGAGCACCGGGCTTTGGCATTGTAAATCTGGTTTGAGGTCAGCTGAGTTTGTTTCCGGGCACATTCCTTGAAAATTGTTAATGAATTCACCGCCTGCCTATGGTTTTAACTATTACTATGCGACCAAATTTAATTCCACCTATGCATTTATCACTGTTTATTGTGGTTAGCTTATTCCCCTTTTCTCTTTTTGCGTGTCGGCTATTCAGTTGACAAGAACGGTCTTAAGACCGACATATTTCTCTAATGCCTGAGTTTACCAACAAGCTGAAGCGTGCAAGCTCCCGTTTTGTCGGATGGCGGTTGCAGTTGGCCTGCTTGCTTACCCTAGTCGCCTTGGTCTGTGTTCTGCTTGGATTGTCCTTTATCGATCGGTTGAATCCGATGCAGGAGAGAACTTCGCTAGCCATAATGGGAGGACTGCTGGTCTTTGGATTCGTATTCTTAGTAGGTCAGTTTGTCCTTGTGGAGATACGTCGCCCTCGCAACCAACCCATGGCACGCAAAGTAGAGGAGGATCACCCTGAACTAATGGACCTCTTCAATTGTGCCGTCGATCTAACTGAGCGAAAGTCTTTTGATGAGATGAATGCGATGGAGAGGCGTGTCGTTGAAGAGGCCAGTCAAAAGACTGCTGACTTGGCTATGGAGCAATCCCTCCTCCCTAAACCTGCGCTTCGTCAACTTTCCCTACTTGGTATTGCCATCAGTTGTGGAGCACTTGCCTACAGTCAGGTGCTCTCTCCGGTGCGGAAGGCTTTGAATTCACTAGAGGACTTACGTGCCGGTGTGGTCTCTGGTCTATCGATTTTGCCTGGGACCGATGAGTTTCCCAAGGGCTCAGATGTGGTTGTGCAGGCTCGAATCTACCGTGGTACTCAGCAAGCTTGGGTGGAATATGAAAATGCAGACGGTCAGCGGGTTAAGGAAGCTATGCGACTGGATGGAGACGAGTCCAAGGTTCAGTACGATATTCAAAAAGCAGTTCCTTCCAAAGACTCTAGCTATACGCTTTTACACACCGAAATGCCTCATGGCCTTAGCGATGGTCAGGCGGTTGAATTGAGTGGGACCGGATGGGCAGATGGGATACACAGAGCAACCGTCAATGATGAACATGCATTTCTTATCAATACGAGCCTACCACCAAATGTTGGGCCTGGTGGTCAGATGCGTCCTGTCCCTGCACCTGTCTTTTACTTTTACGGCGTGGATGCTCCCCAGACTTACCGCGTTGTCACTCCCGAGTTGACCGGTGAGTGGCATCAGATCACCACCTACATTCCCCCTCGGATTGACAAGGTACGTTGGAAGGTTACGCCCCCAGCCTACACACAGATGGATGTCATCGAACAAGAAGGCTATAAAGCCCTCAAGTTCCCGGAGGGCAGTTTGATGGAGCTTGAGATGGACGTTGTTCCTACTGAGGTCACTGCCTATTTAGTTCGAGACGAGAATCGCTTAGAGATTGGTGAGAACGAAGCGACTTTTTCCCGGGCATGGATGCCTTCTGAAGATGCGGAGTATGCGTTGGAGGTGGAATCTCCGGAAGGTCGCAAATTTACGAGTCCTAAAGTACCTATAGAAATCATTCCTGACACGCCTCCTATTGTTGAGGTGCGCAAGCCCGCGAAAGACACACAGCTGCGTCAAGATGGTGCTTTACAGATTGAGGCCTTCGCCGTGGACGACTATGGTGTAGCCGAAGCTCGCTTGCAGGTGCGCCTTCCGCAGGGAACGCAGACCCGTGAACTCCCAGTAAAGCCTGTGGAGCGTGAAAAAGAGTTTTTTGGAAGCGTAAGTATTGAAGCTCTTCAACTACAGGTTGGTGATATCTTTTCCTATTTCGTTGAGGTAGGAGATAATAAACGCCCCGAAGCTCAATGGTCTCGTTCGGGAGTCTATTTTGTGGAGATCATTCCACCAGAGCAAGAGCCTGAAGAAGGTCAGGACGGGCCAGACCCCAAGGAGATTCCACTACGGAACCTCATCAATTCCAATAAGCAACTTATCCGGGAAACCTACATTGGGATGGGACTTGAAGGCGCGGATCGCCAAGCTCAAAACCTTAAGGTCGCCACGGATGCACACAAACTCAAGAACGACCTCAATCGTCTCTACGATGAGAATAAGGAAAAGCTCGGTGGTCCCCTTGGTGAGATGCTTCAACAAGCTACATCTAGTGTAGAGAACGCTGAGAAAGCTGCTGCCAAAGGAGAGTTAGAAGAGTCACTTGCCTTCAGTGAAAACTCCCTGCGCACACTCGTCAGGATGTCTGCAATGCTGCGCAAACCACCTTCCAAAAGCAACAAGCCACAAAAGCCTAAAGATGGACAAGGCGAAGGCCAACAAGCCAAACCTGAAGAATCCAAGGGCGAGTCACAGGAACCCAATCTGGCTGAGCAGTTCAAGGAGATGCAAGAGGATCTTGCTGAAGCCCAGCAACTTCTCGAAGCCCAAAAGGACCTTAATTCTCGGATATCACGCAATGCAAGAGCCAATCGAACGGGTAAGCCCAACAAAGACCTTTCTGATAAGCAGGGAGAGCTATCGGGTCGAACCAAAGAGCTTAGAGATCGAGTCTATGATCGCACGGGCAAACTTGCTTATGCTCAACCCCTGGAATCTGCCGAGAATGAGATGAAAGATGCTAGCGGGCAGCTAGATGGGGACAAGCCTGGTGGTGCGGAACCACATGGGCTTCGTGCAGCTGAGGCGCTCGAGGATTCAGTAACGGCATTGGAAAGTGGCTTGCGGTAGTTGGGAAGTCAGATGCTGCAGGGGCTGGAAAATCAGGGCCGAAATCTTGCCGAACAGCAGAAGTCTCTCCAGCAATCCACAGAGGGCGCTTCTTCTGGCGATGGTGATAAGTTGCGTCAGGCTCAAGAAGGTATTAACCAAGGAGCAGAAGACTTACTTGCTACAATGGCACAAGTCGCTCGGGCACTTGAAAATGTCAGTCCTCGTGCCACAGATGCTCTATTTGAATCTGCTTCTGAAGCTCGCAAGGGTGGATTAGAAAAGTCAGGCAAGCGTGCTGAGAATGCACTCAACTACGAAATCTTTCCCAAGGCTACCAAAGAACAGGAAAAGGTGGGGCGCGAGTTGGATAAGACTTCCGAGTCTTTAGCGGACATCAAGCGCAAGCTCTCTAACGAAGGTAATGAACTGCTTCAGCAAATGCTTCAGAATATCAGCCAGACTCAGCGTGGTCTTCCTGGGATGAACTCTGAGCAGACCCAGCAAAGCCGTCAGGACGTAGCGACTCAACTTGAAGGTTTAGAAGAGACTTCACGCAACGTCATGTTACAAACCCTCGTTCAGCAACTAAAGCATGGGAACTACTCTGATGAGCCCTCCGTTAATGTTGGCCAAACCAGTCAAATACTTGGGCAGACTCTGGAGGTGTTACAGTCTTTCCTCTGGCAAGAGGCTGTACAAGACCAGCTCAAACGCAACCGGGAAGGTACTGCTCCTCCTCGAAAATATAAGGGCCAGGTCCAGGAGTACTTCCGACGTCTTGCCGAAGGCACGCTCTAGTCTCGTTGCTCTGACCGTCTCAATCTGAACGCCGTCTTATGGGCATAGAACTTTCATTCTCTTCTGCACAGACTTGGGGTATCATTGCAGGATGTGTGTTAGCGGTCCTTCTTGCTCTGATTGGGCTTCGTGGTTGGGTTTCTGATCGTGTTCGAATCCTTTTGGCCACGCTTAAGATCATTGGTGGAATCTGCCTCCTTCTCTTATTCATTAAGCCTTTCTGGATTAAGAAGAAGCTCGATCCTTCGGCTTTCAGAGTGGTGGTCCTTGCCGACTTGTCAGCCAGTATGCTCACTGAGGATCGTAAGGGCCAACCATCTAGACTCGCCGTTGCTCGTGAGGCTCTCGATTCGTCGCGGAATGATAGCCTCCTCTCTCGATTGCGCGAAGATTGGAGGGTTGAATCCATGGCATTTGCCAAAAATGTTTTCCCTTTGGCTTCCGGGACATGGGAGACTGTTTCCACTCAGGCCGAGACTGCTCTGGGCGACTCTCTTGGAAACGTTTTGGATAATGGTGGCGGACGAATTGGAGGCGTTGTTCTACTTAGTGACGGACATGACAACGTCGGCCTCAACATGGCAGCTGTAACCGATCGCTTTCGGGCGGAGGGAGTGCCTGTAAACGTTGTGGGAATTGGAGATCATCGACCTCGAGGAGATCTTAGTGTCACTTTCGCTGAAGATGAACTTAAAGGTGTTGCTCGTGAGGAGACCACTGTTGAGGTGAAACTTGCCAATGGCTTCTCAAACCCTGTCCAGACGGTTGCTGTTTTACGAGATGGTGACGAAGTCCTCGGCACCAAGCCTGTTAGCCTACCCGCAAATGGAGAGCAGTCTGTCGAGTTCAGCTTAGAACCCGAGAAGGCAGGTGCCCGCAATTTGAAAGTCACCGTGGAGAGTCCTACACAAGATACCAACGCTTCAACGGATACCGATTATGCCGTCTTCATGGTCGAGGCGCCTGAGTTGTTCCGTGTTTTGCATCTCTCCAACCGTATGAATATAGGATATCGTTATCTCAAGCGTGTCCTTGCTGCTGATGACCGTTTCGAGTTCAACTCCATAGTTCGAGTAGGGGAGGACAAGTTCCTTCCTTTCGGAAAAGACATGCCTCCAAACTGGCCAGAGAAACCAGACTATTTCAACGAGTTTGATGTTCTTTTCATAGACAGCCTTGTACTTTCTGAGTGGGAGGAACCCCTTGTAGATGGGGTTCGCAACTTTGTGAGCAAACGGGGAGGTGGACTCTTGGTCTTTGGTCCAACGGACAAGGCACGGGAGAAACTTGGTGCGCTATTTCCTGTTTTGGAGTCAGAGGAAAGCTCTGTGAAGGACAACCGTCTTTTATCTCTTGGGACGGATCCGGTCTTTACTCCGGAAGATGAGATTGAAAAGCTTCGCCTCTTCTTACCAGGAGACTTGCCCGGTCGTATTGTCGCAAAGTTCAACCGTGCTGCCCGTGAAGCAGCATGGCTTCGGTCGCAGGGAGGATCTGCCCTAGTTCTTCAGGCCTATGGCGCGGGAAAATGTGCTTACTGGGGTACCGAGCATGATTGGCGCTGGGCAATGGAGACCGATGAAGGGACTGCTGCGCACCGCAAGTTCTGGTTTGGCTTATCCTCATGGCTTGGCCAAGGAGGGGAGGAACGTATTCTAGCGGAATCTGCCAACCAGGTTCATTCTGCTTCGCGACCAGTAGACCTCGGCATTGACCTTCTTGGGGCCGACTTTGAGCCTTCGGGTGACGCCATAGTTGAAGCTACGATCACCAACCCTGATGGAGAAGAACAAAACGTTCAGCTCTTTCCCAGCTCAACTCGACCAGGCCGTTACAAGGCGGACTTACCTGCTCGAGAATCTGGCGATTATGGCATTCGGTATCGTGTGTCATTTGCTAATGGAGATACCTTGGAAAAGGAGTTCTTCTTTGGAGTTGAGAATGTAGGAGGAGAGGTTGCAGAAACAGAATTCCGAGAAGGCACTCTGCGTGATCTGGCCCGTCTTACCGGTGGTCGCTACTTTCATTATTCTGAAATCGACCGGGCCCATGATGTAGTTCTGGCTGACAAGCTTCCTACATCTCAGAAAAAGGTTTCCCTCACTGACAACTTTTTATTCCTAGCACTACTTGTAGGTCTCATTGGCGCGGAGTGGATTCTGCGTCGACAATCCGGACTCCGCTAAAGCTTTTTACAATGAAATCCCTCAATCAAATCCTCCTTATCTTCGTATGTCTTGCTAGTATTGTTTCCGCTCGACAGCCCAATGTTATCCTTATCATGGCTGACGACTTGGGCTGGACTGAATTGGGTAGCTATGGACAGAAGCTCATCCAGACACCGTATCTGGACAAGCTTGCCGCTGACGGTATGAAATTTAGCGCTGCCTACTCTGGTAATGCAGTTTGTGCCCCATCCCGATGTGTCCTCATGACAGGCAAGCACCCAGGTCATGCTTATATTCGTAACAACGGAGAAGTGAAACCTGAAGGCCAGCGACCTATTCCCCCTAGTGAGGTCACCATAGCTGAGCTTCTAAAAGCCGAAGGATATGCAACCGGTGCTTTCGGTAAATGGGGCCTCGGCCCTCCAGGTAGCGAAGGTGGGCCTTTACAGCAGGGTTTTGACAGATTTTTCGGTTTTAACTGCCAGCGCCACGCACATACATACTATCCAAACTACCTCTGGAGTGACGACCGCCGTGTACCATTAGGTAATAATCCTCCTGTCCCGGGACATGCTTCGCTTCCAAAGGGAGCGGATCCTACCGACCCAAAGAGTTACGATGTTTTCAAAGGCCAAGATTACGGTCCTGACCGAATCAATGAGCAAGTTCTCGAATTCATCAATCAGAATAAGGATGACCCTTTCTTCCTATACTACCCGACCATTATTCCTCACGTTGCCCTCCACGTGCCTGACGAAGAGCTTAAGCCCTATCTAAAGCTTAAGTGGAATGATCCACCTTTCACGCGTTCAGGTGGGTATGGTTACACCCCTCATTTTACGCCACGGGCTGCTTACGCCGCAATGATCACCCGTATGGACCGCTACATGGGAAATGTCTTCAATCTTATCAACAAGCTTGGGTTGGAGAAAGATACCATCATTTTGTTTACATCTGACAATGGAACTACCCACCTAAAGGCTGAAGTTGATTATGATTTCTTTGAGAGCGTTAAGCCGCTCCGAGGGCTCAAGGGTTCTCTCTACGAAGGAGGTATTCGGGTGCCCATGCTGGTCAGTTGGCCCAGTAAGAT
>CAJWWL010000167.1 GCA_913048125.1 uncultured Opitutia bacterium
CATCACTATGGAGTCCTTGCCTCCAGAGAAAAGCAGAGCAGGATTCTCAAACTGAGCACTCGTCTCTCGAAGAACATAGATAGCCTCTGATTCAAGGTGTTTGAGGTGTGTGACTGTATAGTCTTTCATTATGTAATGATGGTATAGGAGTGAGCCTACTGCTCAATTCGAATATGCGAAATTACAGAATCGTAAGCACGATCACAGCTTTCTGTAATTGATTCTTTCTCGGTGTCTAGAACAAGGTCAGAGGTTTGGGGAATTTCAAAATCAGAGTCCTTTCCGGTAAAGAGAGCGAGTTTGCCTGCGCGCGCCTTGGCGTAAAGACCTTTAACATCACGTGACTCACAGGTTTGAAAACTGGCTTTTACAAAAACTTCTATGATGTCAGCACTGCCAATAGTATCTCTAGCGATCGCGCGCAACTCGTGGGTAGGTGTAATGAAGGAGCATAGAACAACAACTCCAGTATGGGCAAAAAGCTTAGAAACCTCGGCTATACGACGAATATTTTCCAACCTATCTTCGTCGGAGAAGCCTAAGTTTTTGTTTAAACCAGTACGAATATTGTCACCATCTAAAAGTTTGGTAAGTATGCCTTCGGCGTGTAGTTTACGTTCCAATGCCAATGCAACAGTTGACTTTCCAGAGCCTGAAAGACCTGAAAACCACATCACCACACCACGTTGACGAAGCAAAGCCTGCTTTTCAGTACGGCTTAACATACGATCAGAGACGGGATGAATGTTATCGGTTGCAGCCATGATCAGTTTAGTGAAAGATTACCCCGCTCAAAGACATGAAAGGCGTAATGGTAGTTTTCATCGCATCCAGGGCGGCATGATGATTCCTCTGGGAAATGCTTGTGCCAATAAGGGAAGAATGTGTCACCATCAATATCTTCGTCAATCAGGGTTAGCAGCAAGCGATCAGCAATATCTAAAGACTCAGTGTAGACATTTTCGCCGCCACAGATCCAAATTTCTTTACCAAATTCTCGTGCCATGGACAAACCCTCATTCAGCGAACATGCCCGATGGCCAAATGCGGGGTAGAAGTTGGGGTCACGACTCAAAACAATAACACGAGGATTCTTGAGATGACGTTCTCTCATCTCCTCGTAACATCTGCGGCCTAGTAACAAGGTACCGCTGGACGTCTGGTCGAGGAAATAACCCCAGTCTTCAGGAATATCCCAAGGTAATCGACCGTCACGGCCAATGACTCGGTTGCGTGAGCAAGCCGCGATGATGCTAATTCTGCACAATTGAGGACTAATAACGGTAGTGCTCAGGCTTGTATGGCCCATCCACAGGAACTCCGATGTAGTCGGCTTGCTCCTTGGATAAGTCTGTGAGCTTTGCACCAAGTTTGCCTAGGTGAAGGCGTGCGACCTCCTCATCTAAATGTTTGTCCAAACGGTAGACACCTACCGCACGGTCGGAGTTTTCACGTATATCTATTTGAGCGATAGTTTGATTTGTGAAACTATTAGACATTACGAAGCTCGGGTGACCCGTAGCGCAACCGAGGTTGATAAGTCTGCCTTCAGCTAACAGATAAATTGACCTGCCATCAGGGAAAGTGTATCTAGAAACAGGACCTCCTGGAATCGTGTCGTCCTTAATTACCTCACGTGTTACACCTTCCATAGCTTCCAGTTCAGCCACTTGGATTTCGTTATCAAAGTGTCCAATGTTACAAACGATAGCTTGATCTTTCATTTTGGACATATGGTCAGCAGTGATGATGTCTTTATTTCCAGTAGTAGTCACAAAAACATCTGCGATTGGCAGGGCGTCTTCTACAGTGGTAACTTCGAATCCAGACATACACGCCTGCAAGGCGCAGATTGGATCGATTTCCGAGACCAAAACACGTGCCTTTTCATTCGCGAGTGACTCAGCAGAACCCTTGCCCACATCGCCGTAGCCACAAACCATTGCAACTTTTCCTGAGAGCAACACATCTAGGGCACGCTTGATACCGTCAACTAGAGAATGGCGACAGCCGTATACATTATCAAATTTGGCTTTTGTGACAGAATCGTTGACATTGATCGCCTGGAAGAGGAGTTCCCCCTGTTCTTCCATCTGAACAAGTCTGTGAACACCCGTAGTTGTTTCTTCAGAGACACCTACAACGGCTTCAGCTACGTTTGTCCAATGATTGCTTTTCTCAGAGTTAACCTTTTTTAGGAGGTTCTTAATGACCTGTTCTTCGGCGCTCTCAGAAGGTGTGTTTACCCAATCGCCGCCTTTTTCTAAGTCGACACCTTTGTGGATAAGTAGGGTAGCATCTCCTCCATCATCAACAATTTGGTCAGGACCAGTCCCGTCGGGCCATGTCAAGGCATTCAAGGTACAATCCCAATACTCCTCCAGAGTTTCACCCTTCCATGCAAAAACAGGAATGCCAGCGGCAGCGATAGCAGCGGCTGCATGGTCTTGAGTAGAAAATATGTTACAGGAACACCAACGGACATCTGCGCCAAGATCGACGAGAGTCTCAATCAGTACCGCAGTTTGAATGGTCATGTGAAGTGAACCCATGACTTTGACTCCTTTAAGGGGTTTGCTGGGACCATATTTCTCACGAGTCGCCATCAGTCCAGGCATCTCGTTTTCAGCAATTTGGATTTCTTTACGACCAAACTCTGCTAGGGATATGTCTGCGACTTTATAGTCGAGTGCGGATTCAGTTGCTATACTCATTTTGGTGGGTGTGTGAAGTGGATTGGTAGAGAATGGGTTAGCTGACTGATGACCTGAGGTCATCTGCCTTTGAAGTGTTTTCCCAAGGGAGGTTGTCTTTAGCGAAGTGTCCATAGTTGGTGGTAGAACGATAGATGGGACGCAGTAGATCAAGCTGAGAGACAATATCAGCGGGCTTGAAACTGAACACCTCTCGAACAGCTCTCTCGATAGCATCCTCGCTAAAAAGGTTGGTTCCAAAAGTTTCCACGGTAACGCTCGTAGGCTCTGGATGACCAATCGCATAACCAACCTGCAACTCTACACGATTCGCCAATCCAGCCGCGACAATATTCTTTGCTACCCAACGGCACATGTAGGCGGCAGAACGATCGACCTTACTCGGATCCTTGCCAGAGAAAGCACCACCACCATGGCGACCAGAACCACCATAGGTGTCCACAATAATCTTACGACCAGTCAGTCCAGCATCTCCCTGAGGTCCACCGACAACAAATCTACCAGTGGGGTTGATAAGAAATTCGGAATTGCTGATTAGCTCAGCTGGTAAGACCTTTTTAATCACCTCATCAATGCAAAATCTTTCAATTTCTGCATGGCTCACATCAAATGCGTGCTGAGTGGAAATTACTACGTTGACAATTTCGACAACCTTATCGCCATCATAATTAACCGCGACCTGAGACTTACAGTCTGGACGCATCCATGGGGCTCCACCTCCTTTTCGGATTTCGGCCATTTTACGGTTGAGGCGGTGTGCATACATTACGGGTGCCGGCATCAATTCAGGTGTCTCAGAGCAAGCATAACCGAACATTATGCCTTGATCCCCAGCACCTTGCTCAGATGTCTTTTTCCCTTCGGCAGAAGTAGCAGTAACTCCTTGAGATATGTCGGGCGACTGACGTGTCAGAAAGTTTGATACAAAAACTTTATCAGCATGAAAAACATCGTCATCATTCGTGTAGCCAATATCTCGAATAGCCTCACGAACAACCTTCTCGTAGTCAAAGACAGCATCGGTTGTGATTTCACCAGCAAGGGCTACTACGTTACTCTTTACGAGAGTCTCGCAAGCGACTCTGCTATTAGGATCCTGCTCTAAGCAAGCATCCAAAACGCTATCGGAGATGTAGTCGGAGACTTTGTCTGGATGACCTTCACCAACAGACTCAGAGGAAAATGTGTATTTCTTGCTCATGGTTTAAAAGAAAAATTTGAGGTGAAAAATTTTGGCTTTATATGATCAATTAGCAAGCTTGAAAGTAAGATGAATACTGACATAGAAACCTTAAAAATCGTAAATGAATTTAATTATTGGCCAAGGACTAGCAGGTACGCTTTTGGCTCTTGAACTTCGCAGTGCAGGAGTTCCTTATCTTGTTGCTGAAGGTAATCTGTGGAATTCGGGATCTGCTGTTGCAGCAGGTATAATTAATCCAGTCACAGGCAAGCGATTAGCTAAAACATGGAGATGGGAGACGTTTAAACAATGCGCACTTGATACATACCGAAGTTGGGAAAAACTTCTAGGCGTAGAACTGTTCCGAGAGACCCGACTCCTACGGCTTTTTCGAGATGAGGAAGAAAAGACATTATGGAGAAGGAAGAAAGGTATGCTGGAGTATTCTGGTTTACTTGGACCAAGCTACAGCTCTGAAGAACTTGGACCTGGTTTAAAAGATGACTTCGGCAGTTTCGAAATCATGCAAGCTGGTGTGCTTGAGGTACAGACACTCATAAAAGCAGCTAGGTTATTGCTGCGGAAGGAAGGCAGTTTCGCCCAGAGAAAGTTCATTCATGAGGAGTTGGTGATCAATGACAATGACTTCTCTTGGCAAGGAAAACGATTTCAAAACGTAATTTTTTGCGAAGGATTTCGGCTGAACGAAAACCCCTGGTTTGAGAACATACCAATGGAGCCATCAAGAGGTGAGATTCAGAAGATTTGTGTATCTAAGAGTTTGCCCAAAGGAATAATCAACCGCGGCAAATGGATGCGTCCAACTTCCGAAGGAGACTACTATGCGGGATCCACACACAGATGGGATCAGCTGGAAATGAGATCAGATGAAGGGGACAGGAAAGAAATTTCTAGAGAACTTGGCTCAATTATAAATGGAAGTTTTGAAATCATAGATCGTAAAACAGGTGTCCGCCCCGCAACCAAGGATAGAAGACCTGTTATTGGATTTTATCCAAACAACTCACATTTGGGTATTATTAACGGACTAGGAGCAAAAGGCTCCCTTATGGGACCGTGGCTTGCGAAGCATTTCACCTCGGCGTTACTGAAGGGGAAACCAATCGAACCTGAGGTGAATGTGCGGAGATACTTTAACAAACCTTAATCACCATGCCTTCACGAGCAGGCTCGGTTCCAAAGCGGGCAGCAGCAGCCTCTTCGGCTATCTCGTCCATACGAGCGTCATCGTGAGAAGGATCGTGATGGAAAAGGACGGTCTTGGTTACGTTGGCAGCCTCAGCGATTTTGACAGCAGTCTGCCAGGTTGAGTGCCCCCAGCCCTTGAACTTAGGATACTCTTCATCGGTGTAGGCAGAATCATAGACCATGACATCCGCATCCTGGACGAGCCGCAAAACATTCTCATCCATACCCTCTTCAGGATGCTCGGTATCAGTGATAACAGCAATAGCATGACCGTTATACTCAACACGATAACCACAGGCACCGTTGGGGTGATTGAGAGGAGCTGTCTTAACCACAACATCCTCATGAGGATGCAGATCAGCGCCTGAGTCAAAGTCCTTAAACTGACAACATCCCAGAATCACAGAAGCAGGCACAGGGAACATAGGATCGGTAATGATCATGTTCTTGAGTATGCCTTCAAGTGTCTTAGGATGTTGCAGGTGACCCGCGTAAAGAGTGAAACTATTTGATGGATTGTAAAAGGGTGCGAAAAATGGAAAGCCAGTAACATGGTCTAAGTGAAGATGGGTGAAAAACACATCAGCTTGTACGGGACCACCTCGTTGGAGAAGACTAAGTCCAAGCTCACGTATTCCGCTACCTGCATCAATAATTAGCGTACGAGAACCGCAGTTGATTTCCATACATGTGGTGTTTCCACCATAGCGTACGGTCTTGGGTCCTGGACAAGGAACGCTCCCTCGTACGCCCCAGAATTTAATACGGAAGCTTTCTTCTTCACTCATGAAATTATTATTAACAAAGGGTGCTAAGGATTCAGCTATGCAAATACATCAACATCGTGCAATCTTTAATTCCATTTCCATGTGAAGGGGTCCTTGGCCAAAACTTGTATGAAAACTTGTATGAAATGCCTTGTTTCAGGTGGGCAAACTGGTGCAGACCGCGCAGCATTAGATTGGGCGATCGAAAATAGCTTCCCTTATTCAGGTTGGTGCCCAGATGGGCGTTTGGCAGAAGATGGACCCCTCATTGAAAAATATGGATTGAGTGAGACTGAAACTTCGAATTACGAAGAAAGGACTCGATACAATGTGCAAGATAGCGATGGAACAGTTATTTTTTCATTCACCGCTGAACTGAGTGGAGGCACTTTGCTGACAAAATATTTTGCTAACAAGGCAAATAAGCCTCTATTGCATTTAAAATCAGGACAGCCTGATCTGGTACTTAGGTTAAAGAGATTCGTCTGGAAGAATAAAATATATACCTTGAATGTCGCAGGTCCAAGGGCATCCGAAGAACCCAATATCTACCAATTTGTTCTTAAGGTGCTGGACGCCGCTTTTGGCTAGGGCAAGAGCACAGGGGTCTTCCCTCCGTAATCAAATCGGCTAATAAGAATCCCCTCGGGATTCCAAAAACGCCAGACTTGGATCTGATTTCCGGCGAAGAACTGCCCTTGCGCCTGAATTTGTCCATTCTCAAACCAATAACGCCACTCTCCGGAACGTAAGCCCTCCGTAAAATAGCCTTCGGACTTCTTGCGGCGATTGCGGTAGTATTCAACCCAAGGTCCAGACTTAAGGTTCCCAGAATATGCACCAAGCCATTTATCCAACCCATCTTCAAACCATCCGCGTGCGGGACCATTACGGCGACCAATTTGATAGGTTTCCTGAAACTGGCGAACGCCTGAACTGAAGAAATGAAGCCACTCGCCATGCTTGCGACCGGCTTTGTAAAGCCCAGATACCCTTGTGCGTCCATTCTCAAACCATTCAGTCCAAAGTCCATCCCTGCGCCCTTTCTCGTAAAATCCCTCCTGACTACGTTCTCCATTGGCGTACAGAGCAGTCCACTTACCCTGTTGAGCACCTTCGACGTATTTAATTAGGTGCTGAGGTGAACCATCGGCATACCAAGCCTCCCAAGGTCCAGATTTAAGTCCTTGTTGGTACTCCCCTTTTTCCGCCCATTTGCCATTGTCGTGGTAACGAATCCATGTACCCTCTCTTTGACCACGGGCGTAGCGCCCCCTGAGATAAACTTCTCCATTGGGATGGAATTCCTGATAGAGCCCTACTATCTCTCCATTGACATACTCACGCTCGAGGGATTGTCGCCCGTTAGCGTGCCACTTATACCACTCCCCTACCCTCAAACCATCCTCATAATCTCCTCCGCCAAGTCTTGCTCCATTGGGATGGTGCATAGACCAAGAACCAATACGGACACCAAGGTCGTAACTGCCCTGCATACTGCGTTGGCCATTATCATAAAAAAAAGTCCATGGACCATTTCGACGTCCCTCCACCAAGTAACCTAAGGCTTCGGGACGGCCATTGGGATGCCATGATCGCCAAATTCCGTGCTCTTTTCCATTGGTACATGTATAACGAGCTTGGAGTCCACCACCACGGGATGTATCATACCATAAGGCCCAAACCCCTTCTCGACGGCCATTTCTGTAGACACCCACTTTCTCCTTACTACCTGAACTGTGATAGTTGATCCATGTACCCTCATTCTTGCCCATAGCGAAACTTCCACGAGAACTGAGCTGTCCGTTGGGATACCAAGAATAAGATTCACCATGCTTGTAGCCACTTTTGTAGGTAACCTTAGCCCTAACATTCCTGTTCGAATGATAAAAAAGCCATTCGCCAATACGTAGACCGTGATCATAATGACCCATAGCGAGAACATCGCCCTCCCTTGACTTCTCGACCCAAGCACCGTTCTTAGCAATCCCCAGAATATCTTGATGGATAGCTGGTGTAGTTGCATTGCCTAGCTCAAATGTCTGAACGGATTCTTCACGCCCATCAGGATGGTAAGTCTTCTTAACTCCATGCAACTTGCCGAGATAGAAATTCTGAGTAGAAAGGATTCTACCATCTGGATCCCAAAAACGCCAC
>CAJWWL010000168.1 GCA_913048125.1 uncultured Opitutia bacterium
GTTCATCTCGTTCTTGCGGAGCCTCAGGGTCTTTCTTTTTACCGGGGCAACCTGTGAATAAATACAGGCAAAAAGCGGCAAGAAAAGACAAACGTAGATAATTGAGCTTTTTCATAGCCTCCACTTTGTGCCAGCAGATCAAAGGTTCAACGGCAAAAGGTATGCTGTTGATGGTGCCCGGGGCGGGACTTGAACCCGCACGGCCTCTCGGCCACTGGATCCTAAATCCAGCGTGTCTACCAATTCCACCACCCGGGCGTGGTAAAGAAGATCGCATAGGGAACGATCATATGGCGATCCAGCAAGTCTTTTATTTAACTGGTGAGAACACTTCCATTTTGAGTGCGTCCCCATCCGTCTTAAATCTTACGGATTGGCCTTCCTCAAGTTCACCCGCAATGAGTGCACGTGCTAACGGAGTCTCAACTTGTTTTTGAAGGAAACGCTTAAGGGGTCGTGCGCCGTAAACTGGGTCGTAACCTTTTTCGCCGATCCATTCATTGGCGCCATTGACGAACTCAATTCCTATGGATTGGTCTTCTAAACGCTTGGCGAGATCGCTGGCGAGTAGTCCAACAATTTCTGTGACCTCTTCTAGCGATAACGGCTTAAATAGAATGGTGTCATCGATTCGATTGAGGAATTCTGGGCGAAATGCTCCTCTTAGTTCAGCAAAGACGGCTTCACGAACACTTTCTGGAATGGTTTCTCCCGTGACACCCTCTTGTAAGTGTGGGCTACCGATATTAGACGTGAGAATAATAACCGTATTTTTAAAATCTACATTTCTTCCGTGTGAGTCAGTAACTTGGCCGTCGTCGAGAATTTGTAACAGCACGTTGAAGACGTCCGGGTGCGCTTTCTCAATTTCATCAAAAAGAAGTACGCAATAAGGCTTCCGTCGAACAGCTTCTGTTAGCTGGCCTCCATCTTCAAACCCGACATATCCAGGAGGGGCCCCGATGAGCCTAGCCACTGAATGTTTCTCCATATATTCGGACATATCGATGCGGATTAAATTCTGTTCAGTGTCGAACAGAGTGGCTGCTAAGGTCTTTGCTAACTCCGTCTTGCCCACTCCGGTAGGGCCTAGAAAGAGGAAGCTGCCGATTGGGCGTTTGGGATCTTTTATTCCTGCTCGAGCGCGAAGAATGGACTCTGCAGTACTGGTTACCGCTTGGTCTTGTCCAATGATCCGCTCGTGAAGTATGGATTCCAGACGAAGTAATTTTTCTTTTTCTCCCTCCATAAGTCGAGAGACTGGAATGCCCGACCAGCGAGAAACGATTTCTGAAATTTCCTCAGCTGTTACCTCTTCCTTTAGGAGGCGATCGCTGTTTTTTGAGGTTTCCCCTGTTTCTTCTTTTTCCCCTGCTGTTAGCTCTGCAAGACGGCTCTCAAGCTCGGGAAGGTTTGCATGTTGAATCTCTCCAGCGCGAGCAAGGTCACCCTGGCGAATGGCTTCTTCATAATCCCTTCGGGCGGCACTAATTCTTTCCCTTAATTTCTGTATGTCATTGATGGAGCCTTTCTCTGATTCCCAACGGCGACGTAATTGGTCCATTTGCTCACGCAGGGTAGCTAACTCCCCACGTAGGGCTTCAAGTCTCTTACGGCTGGACTCGTCCGTCTCCTTAGCTAGAGCGGTTTCTTCGATCTCCAGTTGTAGGATTCGACGATTTAGTTCGTCCAATTCCGTTGGAAGAGTGTCCAGTTCAGTGCGGATCATTGCGCAGGCCTCATCAACTAGGTCGATAGCCTTGTCAGGGAGGAAGCGGTCTGATATGTAGCGGTCAGATAGCGTGGCTGCACTAACTAGAGCGTTGTCTAAAATACGCACTCCATGATGAATCTCAAATCGATCCTTAAGGCCGCGAAGTATGGAAATTGTATCTTCGACACCCGGTTGGTCAACAATGACGGTCTGAAAGCGACGTTCCAAGGCAGCATCCTTCTCAATGTACTTGCGATGTTCGTCCAGGGTTGTGGCACCAATGCAGTGTAATTCACCACGTGCCAGCAGTGGCTTTAGCATATTGCCTGCGTCCATGGATCCCTCCGCAGCTCCAGCCCCAACTATTGTGTGTAGCTCGTCCACAAACAACAAAATGCGACCCTCGCTTGCTTTCACTTCTTGCAAGACGGCTTTAAGACGCTCCTCAAATTCTCCTCGAAACTTTGCTCCCGCGACAAGTGCGCCTAAATCCAATGAGAAGACACTGCGGTCCTTGAGGCTTTCAGGTACATCTCCGCGAAGGATACGTTGAGCCAGGCCTTCAACTATAGCTGTCTTTCCGACTCCCGGTTCTCCGATGAGTACGGGGTTGTTCTTGGTTTTACGAGATAGAATACGTATAACACGACGAATTTCCGAGTCACGGCCGATTACTGGGTCAAGCTTTCCATCTCGTGCATCTTGTACTAGATCTGAACCATATTTTTCTAAGGCCTGAAAGCTGTTTTCAGGATTTTGAGAAGTGACACGTTGGTTGCCGCGGGCTTCTTTGAGGGCGGCTAGGACTTTCTTCTCGGACAGGTCAAACTTCTGAAGAAATTTCTTCAGCTCTACAGGTTGACCGCAGCGGACTATGCCCAGCAGAAGATGTTCGGTGCTGATGTATTCGTCTTTAAGTTTCTCAGCACATTTCCGTGCTCCTTCTAGAGCATGACGCAAATTTTCAGCTAAGAACATCTGGTTGGCTTCAATGCGTCCTTGCACAGAAGGCTTCTTTTCAACCTCGCGAGCAGTTGCCAGTTGCAATGCAGATGGGCTTGTCTCCATGGCATCAAGAACGCCCCAGACGATTCCGTGTTCTTGTTCAACAAGCGCGAGTAGCAGATGCCAGTTGTCGATTTCTTGCTGTCCATTTCTTGTGGCTAGGCTTTCCGCATCACGGAGCGCTGCTGCAGCCATTTCAGTGAAGTTGTTTTGATCAATCATACCTCAACCTACTGCAGGAACTGTTCCAAGGGCTTTGGCTTGTGTGAACCCTAATAACGCATACTGAGTTCCTTGAATGTGCCAAAATAGGCGTCATCTCAGGGACGCAATCGAGACATTTTGGCGCACTTGGTTAGTTTCGAACTTTGAGCTCGAACCCACCTTTAATTTCGAATGGAACCATGAAGTAGCTTTTTTCTTTGAGATGGGTGATTTCTGTGACCACCTTTTGGGGATTTATGTTTAGTGAGTAGACAACTTTCTCGAACTTTTCGGTGCCTATGGATCCTTTAGATTTTGTACGGATTGTCTTTCCGGTTTGATCGAAAAAGTTGATATGGAGGATGTTATCGTTATTATCTCGAGTGAACTGATCTGGTTTAAGAACTAGTTCCAGTGCATCGCCGCCGAAAGTGGGCTTGCGAAGTTCGAGAATTTCAAAGCTGTAAGGACCTGCCTTAATATCCTGTCCAATCATCAGTGGCACAATGCGACTGGTATTTATCGCCGTCTCCTTCTCGGTAAGGAATGCAATTCGACCATTTGCTCGGAATTGGTTGCCAACGCTGATTAACGATCGGGCAGGCACGTCCATAGTGACGTAATAGGTTTTGCCTGCGTCCGCTGGGCGGTATTTAACGAAAAAGTCGTCCCCAGTGTCGATGCGTTCGAGACTAACACCAGACTGGCTGTTGTTCACCGCTCCGAAGAGTTCGACGTGCGACATTTCTCGACTGACCCCCTTAATGATTTGGTTTGGCGGGCGGTACCTAAAGGTAAATCGAAAGCCTGGCGTTAATTGTCCAGCAAGGGTGCCAGGTTGGTTTTTCTGGGGTAGTTTGAAGCGGACAATCTGATAGTTGACCAGTTCCAAATGATCTTGAGGTTTGCTTATGGAGACTGTTCTTGGTTGGCGCTGACCCTGTAAATCTAACACCAGCATGACGCTCACGAAAATTTTGAAGATACATACAATATAACTAGGCCAGCTTCTCATGGGTGATTTGCAGTAGATAGTAAGCTTCTTAATCAATGATTATGGCAGCAAGCCTTTTCCCACTTGTCACTATTCTATACTGCGACGAGGATCGTTCCTGCATCTGAGTAATGAAAAAACTGTTCGCATGGATGGGGAAGTTACTTTCGGGTCGGGGTCAAGATACACTAGCTTCGAAACTGGGCCGCATTGGAGAGAGTAAAGCTGCCAAGTTTCTTAAGAAACAAAAGGGCATGCTTGTGCTTGTCAGAAATTGGCGACAAGGCAAGGATGAGATTGACTTGGTCTGTGAGGACCGAGGCGTGCTGGTCTTTGTTGAAGTCAAGACTCGCAGCGGACCTGCTGGTAGCGGATATTATTCCGTGAATCGGCGCAAAAAGAACGCCCAACGGCGAGTGTGTCTATCTTACATGTCGCAACTTGCACGCCGACCAGCGCACTTTCGGTTCGACATTGTGGAAGTCATGGTTGGGACTGGAGGAAGAATTGACCTACATCACTACGAAAACGTCAGGCTTTTTTAAACCTCACACAATCACTGTATTTATCCACTCATGGAAGAGGCAAATCGGCATCCATTCCTGAAAGGCTTAAGCAAGCATCGCGGGGCACCTCCTACAGCTATCGTGATTTTTGGTGCTTCTGGAGACCTTACTTCTCGTAAGCTTATTCCCGCCATTTACAATCTAGCCGTGGACCATTTGCTGTCGGCCGATTTTTTTCTTATGGGCTACGGTCGTAAGCCAATACCAGAAAAAGAATACCGCGAGCATGCGCTCACTTCTGTCGATAGTCATTCGAGACGCCCACTTGCTTCAGATATATGGGATCGCCTTGAGCAGCAGATCTTTTATCAGTCTGGAGGCTACGACGACCCAGAGGCTTACACGGCTCTGGCAGATCGTCTAGACGCCCTTGAGAAAAAGGTGGGTCGAGATCTACAACTTTTGTTTTACATTTCTACTCCACCTCAAGTTTTCGGAGCCATACTAGAAAATCTTGGTCGTAGCGGTCTTGCTAGGCGCAATCTGGACTCGCCATTGTTTTCCAAGGTGATTGTTGAAAAACCATTCGGTAAGGATCTAGCTACAGCCCAAAGGCTTAACCAAGTTATTCTCCAGCAATTTGAAGAACGCCAAGTGTATCGTATTGATCACTACCTTGGTAAGGAGACTGTGCAGGACCTCTTGGTGCACCGGTTTGCAAACGCAATTTTCGAACCCATCTGGAATCGTCAATATGTGGACTGCGTCCAGATTACTGTGGCAGAATCACTCGGCGTTGGCACTCGCGGTGGTTATTACGATCAGAGTGGTGCACTGCGGGACATGATTCAGAATCATACTATGCAACTTCTCTCGCTCATCGCGATGGAACCGCCCGTCTCCCTTGATCCAGAGGCTATTCGTGATGAGAAGGTCAAGGTTCTCCAAGCAGTTCAGCCTTTGACTTTAGATTCGGAAAATGCAGATGTTGTGCGTGCTCGTTACGATGCCGGTTTGATTGGGGGTTCGCCTGTTTCGGGTTATTTGGAAGGGGAGGGGATCCCAGATGATTCTACTACTGAGACCTACGCGGCTTTGCGACTTTCGATCAATAATTGGCGCTGGAAAGGAGTCCCTTTCTATATGCGTTCTGGTAAGCGAATGGCGCGTCGTGTCAGTGAGATCGCCATTCAGTTCAAGCGACCGCCTGGTATTTTGTTCAGTGGAGATGCAAGGTTTGACCTGGCCCCGAATACCATGGTGCTTCGAATTCAGCCTGATGAGGGCTCAACCCTACTACTGAACGCCAAGGTACCTGGTCTTGAAACTCGGACTCAACCAGTGAAGATGCATTTCCACTATGAGACTACATTTGGGTCCAATACCCCGGAGGCATATGAGCGGCTCATTCTTGATAGCATGGTTGGAGATAATACACTGTTCATCCGCGGCGACGAGACAGAGGCTTCTTGGAGGCTGATCACGCCTATTCTGGATCACTGGCAGGATTGCGGGCCGACCGGATTGGAAAGCTACGCTGCTGGTTCTTGGGGTCCTCTTGCATCCGAACGTTTGCTTTGGAAAAATGCCCATCAATGGCGCCGTCCAGGCTTCTAAATACTAGATGGCCCTACTTGACAAAATGCCTGGCGTGGGGATGCCTGTCTCCGAAGTCCCTCGCGCCCTTAGAGAACTCTGGAAGACGGATGAAGGTGAATCTCCCACCAAGTTTCGCGCCGTCCAGTCCAATCTTATCCTGCATTTTGGTCTGGAGGCAACTGAGTCTGAAGCTAAGGTAGTGTTAGATCGGGCCCTTGACTTCGCTCGTCGTTATCCTAGCAGGCTCATTTGTTTGTGCCCTTTCCGAGAAGTGGATGAACAACTCATGAGGGGAAAACTATTTTCCCAGTGTTACCTTGCTGGGGGTTCCAAACATCCTGTCTGCTGCGAGGCATTGATGCTCGGCTATACGCCTGACGATGCGGAATTTCTAGAACATCAAATTTCTGTTTGGCTCGAAAGTGACTTACCCACTTATCATTGGTTTCATCGTGTTCCTGAGGAGCGAATTTTGCGTTCCTATCTGCCCTTTCTCAAGATGGTACGTAGGGTGACTTACGATTCTTCTATCGAGGGACATAATTTCTCTGGGATAGATTGGCCTTGCCCCCGAGGTGCTCGTGATCTCGCTGATGCGCGTCTACTGCATGTGAGACAAAGTGTTGGGCAGTTTCTTAGTTCGTATCCTGTCGAGCTTTTATTACAAAACTTAGAATCTTTCACCATCAACCATACTCCCAGTTTATCTGGTGAGGCAAATGAGTTGTCGAACTGGGTCCATTCTACTTTAATTGATGCTGGGGTCAACGGGTTGGAATCGAATGTTAAGGACACCACCGATGGTGACTTTCGAATGGATTGGACTTATTCAGATGAGAAATTCCTCTCAATACATTTAGATAACAACTTGGCGAGCGGCTGGATTCAGGCCGATTTTGGTAGTGGCCAAGTCGACTACCCCTTGCATCTCAAGAAGATTTCTCCACAGCTGACACTAGCCGAGGCTTTATTTTTCTGATCGAAGCCCAATCATGTCAGATATCCGTGACACTCCCTATGGCACTGTCCATATCGTGCCAAAATCTGAGATCTTCTCCAATATCTTCGAGCAGATTGATCGTTCGTGTCAGAATTTGGCACAGGCGCTCCGTGTCGGCCTATCTGGTGGGTCCATCTCGAAAGCCTTTTATGATTGGCTAAGCGACCAACACCCCTTCCCTGGTGAGATCGAAAAATGGGAGCGTATCCTTTGGAGTTGCAGCGATGAGCGTCATGTTTCACTTGATGATCCTGAGAGTAATTTTGGTAATGCTCAAAGGGGTTTCCTTGAACCTCTAGGTTTCTCAGAGGCGAATCAACGTCCTTGGCCGGTCTATTGTAAACCAGTCGAAGCAGCCGCACGGTTCAACCGCCTTTGGGAGGAGGAGTTGCCGGGGAATTCAGTTTTTGATCTTTGCCTCTTGGGTATGGGTGCAGATTGTCATACGGCTTCTCTTTTCCCGGGAAGTCCACTTTTGGAAAGTTCCAACGACGAACCATTTGCTGCAGTCGAAGTGCCGAGCAAAGGGTGGCGACTTACCATCACTCCTGCCGGTCTCCAACGTTGCGGAAGAATACTTGTCGCAGTTTCTGGTGCGAGTAAGGCAAATGCCCTAAATCTGGCTTTTCGAGAGAAAGTAGACTTGAAGGCAATCCCAATTCAGATTCGGATTCTGATTCTCCAAGTTCGGATTCTGATTCTACGAGTCAAAGCCCTGATAATACAGATTCGAATGATGCTAAACTTATCATCGGTTCTGGCGAGGACATGAAATTATTTCATGATGCCACTAATTCATATATAACAAATGCTACTGGTCAACTTATTATTAAATCCTCTGGTGGGGTAAATGTTACACATGGTGATTTCAGCGCTGACTCCGCATTGGTCGGTGGTAAGCCTGTCGCACAAAGATTGATTTCAGTGTTCGGTGCCTCTGGAACATTGTTAAATTCAGCACATATGATCGAAAGAGAATTTAAAGTA
>CAJWWL010000169.1 GCA_913048125.1 uncultured Opitutia bacterium
TACAGAATGCAAACGGGAAATTTTACGTCGAAGCACGTAATTATTTTGATCGTTCTCCTAAACCCAGAGCCTCTGGATACAAAATGCTTTATTGTTTAGGCGATAATGTCGTGAACGACTCGACCTTCTACGTCAGTTAATCGAAAATCTCGTCCAGCGTAACGATAGGTAAGTTGTTCGTGGTCAACGCCGAGGAGGTAAAGCAAAGTCGCATGTAGGTCTCTCATGTGAACACGGTTCTTCACAGCGGTACCTCCAATTTCGTCGGTGGCACCATAGGAAATCCCGGGTTTAATGCCTCCGCCAGCGAGGAATATGCTGAATCCGCGAGGATTGTGATCACGGCCATCCTTATTTTGAGCAAATGGAGTCCGACCAAATTCGCCACCCCACCAGACGAGGGTATCTTCCAGAAGTCCACGTTGCTTTAGGTCTGCAAGTAGACCGGCAACTGGTTTGTCAGTTGCGAGGGCATGATCTTTGTGCTTGGGCATATTGCCATGTTGATCCCAGCGTGGATTATTAGACTCATCAGAGTAGTTGACGGATACGAAGCGTACTCCGTGTTCTACCATGCGGCGGGCAAGCAAACATTGGCGACCGTAAAAGTCAGTGCGTTTGTCACCAATACCGTAGAGGCTTTTTGTGTAGGCGGATTCCTTGGAAATGTCACTTACTTCAGGTGCTTCCATCTGCATGCGCCAAGCAAGCTCATAAGACTGGATAGTCGCTTCTAGCTGGTCATCACCGCCAGCCTGCGCAGCTTGTTCGGCATTTAGCTTCTGAAGGAAGTCGAAACGTTGTTTACGTTGAGCTTCTCCAAGAAGGGCATTTTCAATGTTTCGAATCTGGGCCTGTTCGACGCTACCAGCTCTACCGATGGCAGTGCCTTGGTGTAGTGCCGGAAGAAAAGCATTTCCATAGTTGCGAGGGCCGCCCTTAGAGGCAGAGGGTGCAATGGAGACAAAAGCGGGGAGATTGGCGTTTTCAGTGCCTAAGCCGTAGGAAATCCAACTGCCGATCGATGGGCGAACTAGGTTGGTTGCACCAGTATGCAGAAAGAGAGTAGATGGACCGTGTGCCACGCCTTCGGTATGCATGGAGTGGATAAAGCAAAGGTCATCTACGTGCTGAGCGATATTTGGAAAAAGGGTGGAGACATGTTGCCCGCATTGCCCGTGTTGAGAGAACTCCCAAAGAGGCTTCATAAGGCGGCGTTGACTTTTCTTCCCGAATGTTCCCGTGCGTACGCCGGTAAAATCTATGCTCTTTCCGTCTTTTTTGTAAAGTTCTGGCTTGTAGTCGAAGGAGTCGACATGGCTGGGGCCACCTGCCATGAAAAGAAATATGATGCGCTTAGCCCGTTGTGGAAAAAGGGTTGATGATGGGGCGAGTGGGTTGCTCGCGCTGGCTCCTTTTGCCTGCATTGAGGCCAGTGCCAAAGAACCAATGCCGCAAGTTGATGCCTTTAGGAGTTCTCGTCGGGAATTCATCTCAATTCAAATAGCGGAAATCTAAGCATGCATACAGGCTGTGAAAGATTCCAGCCCAAGTTTCATGGTCACTCTCCGTCTTAGAATGTTGGCCGAGATACTCAAGAGCAAGTGCTTTCTCAGTCATACTGGGATCGCGACCAAGGGTGGTACGATAGGCATGGGTGAGACGTTGATTTATACTCAAGGACTTATCTGCAAGGAGACGCCCAGCAGCGCTCTTGGATTCGTTCATGACAAAAGCATTGTTCAGTAGGTACAGTGCCTGGGTGGGCACTGTGCTAGTGTTGCGGACACCGCTTACGAGATTGGGGTTTGGGAAGTCAAACACGTCAAACATCTCAGGAATTTTGTTGCGGTCTAGCTTTTCGTAGAGGGAGCGGCGATTATCTCGGTCATTACGGAGATCCAGCTTGCCACTCGTAAGTAAGATTGCATCTCGGATGGCTTCCACCTCAAGGCGCCGGCGGTTTTGACGGGAAAATAGCTTGTTGTCGGGATCGGCTTTGCGAACGGCCTTTGTAGGAGTAGATGACATCTTGTAGGTGCTCGAAAGCATTATCTCACGAATGAGTTTCTTGGTAGACCAGCCATTCGAAATGAATTGAGAGGCAAGATGGTCGAGGAGTTCAGGGTGACTCGGTCTCTGACCCATTTCTCCTAGGTTATCTGTGGTGGATGCGATGCCTCTACCAAATAGGTGGTGCCACACTCGGTTGACATACACTCGGGCTGTTAGGGGATTGCTAGGGGAGGTGACCCATTCGGCGAGTTCAAGCCGTCCGCTAGAGCCCTTTGGTATATCAGGCTGAGGAGAGGAGTTAGCGGCCGTGGCAACGGCAAGAAAACCTCTTCTTACCTTGGGTCCAAGGTTGCGGATTCCGCCGCGGATATGGATATGCCAGTCCTCAGTCTTGGAGTGTTCTTCAACCGACATGGTTTTACCTGCCTTTGGTGGGACAGTCTTCTTGTGGCTCTCTATTTCCTTTTTAATACTGGCTATGTTTTGCTGAAGCTCTTTTTTGCGATCGTCGCTTTTAGCGTCTGTTTTCTTAACTGTGTCACCCTTGGTAATAGCTGGAGGAGTGTTTAGTCCGTTGATTTCTAGTAGTCGCACTGAGTCGCCAATTACAACGCCGTTAGACTTATCCGTAGAGATACGAACAACGTCCCATTCGCCTTTTTCAAAATGAAATTTTCCTAGGCTTAGAAAGGAGCCGAGAATGGATGGTTTTTTCTTTTGATTTACTGAAATTTTCTTTTCACCCGTGTCGTGAAAGATTGTGACCTGTGTGTTGGATGCACGGTTTGGTCCAGGGGTGTAGGAAACTTGGACCTCATACTGTCCAGATCTGGGGATGTTTGCATTGAAAGTCAGGCTCTTGCCGTTCCCCGTTGCGTGGACATAGCCTTCTCCGACGTAGCCTTTTGTATGGGTGGACTTTGTCCATGAGCCAGATTTAGTTGATGCCACATCATCGATGACAATTCCATCGAGTTTCTCAGGGTTGTGATTTTTGGCAGATTTCTTTTGGGGATTGCTCCCGAGTTCCTTAAGTTCCGCTTCGAGCGTTTTGAGCCGTTTGTTTAAGAAGTCAGCTTGGGTTTTATGTTTCTTGCGAGCTTCACCGTTACTGTCCCGTAGCTCGCGTTCGATGAAGTTCGCAACGTTACCGGGACGGGAACTGTTTGTGCTTCGGAAGATACCGGCTAGTGCATAATACTCGGCTGTAGGTACTGGATCAAATGGATGATCATGGCAGCGCGCACATCCCATGGTCATGCCTAAGAATGCGCGACCAACGGCGCTAACCTGTTCGTCGACAATCTCCATACGAAGCAGCGCTTTGTCCTGAAGTTCGTAGTTGTGAGGGCCAAGGGCTAGAAAAGTCGTGCCGATAAGGTTTTCATTGTACTCAGTATCTGTTTGGGCAGGGAGGAGATCGCCCGCAATCTGTTGTTTTACGAACAGGTCGTAGGGCTTGTCATCCCGATAGCTATCGAGGACATAATTGCGGTAGCGGTAGGCGTTGGGAAATTGGAGGTTACGCCCTCCACCAGTAGTATCCGCATAACGCGCTACATCCAACCAGTGACGTGCCCACCTCTCTGCGTAGTGAGAGGACTGGAGTAGTTGATCTATTAGTTTTTCGTAAGCATTCTCTGATTTGTTGTTGAGAAATGTTTCGATTTGTTCGGCAGATGGAGGGAGACCTGTCAGGTCAAAGTAAGCTCGGCGAAGTAGGGTGGTCTTGT
Source organism: uncultured Opitutia bacterium (assembly GCA_913048125.1). Classification (GTDB taxonomy): domain Bacteria; phylum Verrucomicrobiota; class Verrucomicrobiia; order Opitutales; family JABJCN01; genus JABJCN01. The sequence goes on from CAJWWL010000169.1 coordinate 3,750, forward strand.
CTGCGGCGCTTGTTGGAAGAATTTTTTGTTCCTCCAGCTTTGAGAGAATGAACAGATCTAATTTACTGGTGGCCCAATCCTTATTAGTAACGGCCGGTGGAGTGGGATTACTTAGGGCTTTGAAAGACCAAAATTCACGACCTTCCTCTATAGATTTGCTTTGGGGTCCAGAGTGGGCGTTTTCGGTGTCTAGTGGGTCATTTCTTGGGTCGGGTGCTCCCATCTGAATCCACTTTTCAAAATCTGCAATTATTGGGTCGGGAAGTTTACCCGATTTGGGCATCCTGAGATCGTTGTTCTTAAAGCGAATAGCGGTTAGTAGTCGACTGTCCTCGGGTTTGCCTGGGAGGATCGCTGGACCGTTCTCACCGCCAACCTCCCATCCTGCTCGACGGTCGAGGAATAGTCCTGCCTTCGCCTTTCCAGCCTTTGCTGAATGACACTTGTAGCAGTGCTCCGAAAGGACTGGGCGAATTTTCTTTTCGAAAAAATCAATACCCTCCACATCCGCGGCAGAGGCTAACGACAGAGTTGAAACAGCCAGTACGGATATCACCTGAAAGGTTATTTGAAGTGTGAAGCGGAGGGTCATGCAATAATGTCGTTTACTACGTGACCATGTACGTCAGTGAGACGATATTGACGTCCTTGGAACTTAAAGGTGAGTCGTTCGTGGTCGAGTCCAAGAAGATGGAGTATGGTGGCTTGGAGATCATGGACATGTACCTTATCAGTAGCGACCTTGAATCCAAGTTCGTCGCTTGAACCATGGGTGTAGCCACCCTTAAGGCCTCCACCAGCGAGCATCATGGTGAATACATCAGGGTAGTGATCACGGCCTAAATTTTTGCCTCGGGCAGTGCGGCCTTCACGAAACGGAGTCCGACCAAATTCTCCGCCCCAGACCACGAGAGTATCTTCGAGTAAGCCTCGTTGCTTTAGGTCGCGGATAAGGGCGGCGACCGGTTTGTCCATAGTTGCGCATTTTTTGGTAAGTCCGTTGCCTAAGGCAGTATCTCCGCCCGTTCCATGAAAGTCCCAACCCCAGTCAAAAAGGTGTACGAAGCGTACCCCTTTTTCTACCAACCTTCGAGCGAGAAGGCAGTTATTGGCGAGGCTTGCTCCACCGGGTTTCGCACCGTAGGCTTCAAGAACGTGCTTTGGTTCCTTGGTAATGTCCATCACCTCTGGCACAGAGGTTTGCATCCGAAATGCCATCTCGTACTGAGCGATCCGTGTTAGAGTCTCGGGACTTCCGAGTTCCGCAGCTTGGATTCGGTTCAGTTCATTAAGTGTATCGAGACCGGCGCGACGGAGGTGGCGTGGAAGTCCCTTGGGGTCTGATACGTATAGTACAGGGTCACCTTTTGAACGGCATTGCACACCTTGGAAGACGCTTGGTAGGAAACCGCTACCGAATGAGTTCTTGCCACCATTTGGTTGGACTCCGCTAGAGATGAGCGCCACGAAGCCCGGCAAGTCTTGATTTTCGGACCCTAGTCCATAGGTGACCCATGAGCCCATGCTAGGTCTTCCAGCAATGGGGCTACCCGTGTAGAGGAGTAGTTCTGCGGGTGCATGGTTGAACTGATCCGTGGTCATGGACTTGATAAAGGTCAGTTCGTCGGCGAGCTTGGAAAGATGAGGCAATGCATCAGAGAGTAGGGCACCCGATTGCCCATGCTGCTTAAATTGGTGCGGTGTCCCCATTAGCTTAGGAACGCCCGAAGTGAATGCAAACCGCTTACCCTTTATAAATTCATCTGGACAGTTCTCACCGTCTCTTTTTTGGAGCTGGGGTTTGTAGTCAAAGAGGTCTAGATGCGGGGGGGATCCGGTCATGTGAAGGTAGATCACACGTTTGGCTCTAGCTGGGGTATTGGTGCGTCGAGGTTGCTGCGGTCGGGTTGGGTCAATTAAAATGTCAGCAGCTGCTTGGTTCTTGAGGAGACTGGCCAGCGCTATTCCTCCGAGACCAAGCTGACCAGTCCCGAGGAACTGGCGACGAGTCTTTTGTTGAAGAATTTGATTATGAAGATTCATCGAGAAGGTTTAGTTCAGGGTGTTTTTCAGACTGTAGAGTCTCAACGCTTTTGAAAGACTTCGTCGAGGTTTAGAAGGATGTTTGCAGCTACGGTGTAGGCCGCTAGTTCTGTAGATTCCACGCCAGTGGGAGGGGGGCCAATGGGTTCAGTTGCAAAGATCTTGGCAGCATTTGTGTCTTCCTCGTATGTCTTTCGAGCCTTAACTAGCAGATCTTCTATAAGTTTCGTTTCAGGTGCCGAGGGCTCGCGTGTCAGGCAAAGACGGAAGCCGTGGCGTAGACGAGAAGTATCCGTTTCACCTCCGTCCTTGATCATGCGGCGTGCAAGTGCCTGAGCTGCTTCTACGTATACAGGGTCGTTCAGGGTAACTAACGCTTGAAGTGGAGTGTTTGTTGGGGTGCGTCGGACGTTACATACGAAGCGATTGGGGGCGTCAAAGGCTACCATGGATGGGTATGGGTTGGTTCGTCGCCAATGGATATAAATGCCTCGTCGAAACTTATCTTCTCCCTTACTGGTTTGCCAATCAAGGCCTGGCCCGAATGCAGCTTTTAAACCCATATTCGGTTGTGGAGGTTTTATTGGAGGGCCATACATCTTGCGGCTAAGTAGCCCGCTAGCTAGGAGCGCTTGATCACGCACCATTTCAGCGGTTAGACGGAGTCGAGGTCCTCGACCGAGGAATCGGTTAAATGGGTCGGCTTCAAGTTGGTGTTTTGTTGCGCGAGCATCTTGTTTATAGGTGGAGGAGGTGACTAAGAGCTTGAGGAATTTTTTCAAATCCCAGTCAAGACGGACCAGCTCAGTGGCGAGCCAGTCAAGTAGCTCTGGATGCGTGGGCAGTTCCCCTTGAGATCCGAATTCCTCACTAGACGCCACAATTCCCGTGCCGAAAAGTGACTCCCAGTAGCGGTTTGCGACTACGCGAGCTGTTAGTGGATTGCTGGGTGAGACAAGCCAGTTGGCGAGGTCTAATCGCGTCGGCTTTTCAACGCTTTTGTGGAAGATGCTGGGAAGGCCTGCTTTGACTTCTTTGTCTTTGATGAGGAAGTTACCCCTGACTTGAATGTGAGTCTTTCGTTGCCGGTTGGTATCCATTTCGCGAAGAATTGGTACCGAGGTGTAGGGCTTCATGTTTCGGATGCTGGTGGTTGCGTCAGAAAGGGCCTTCTCTGCATTTTTGACTTTAGGATCCTCGGAAACGTGATGTGCACGGAGCTGGTCGTACTGTGCATTAGTTCGTAATCCAGCGAGGGTAGATAGGACTGTGAAGATTGGTTTTGGAAGGGCTGTTTCAAGTCGGGTTGGTAGCTTCGGGATAAGAGCTATCTTATTCGGAGGGTGTTTGGCGAAGCTCTTGGATCGGATTCTTAAGATTTGGCCTGGCTTGGGGTTGAGGGCCTTTCCAAATTGGTACCAGCCATTCTGTCCCGGTCGGGGGAAGGGGACCACTGCCAATTGATTGGTGCTATCTAGTTGCTCGGCGTGAGAAGGTTTTGGAGTTTTTTTAATTTCTCGGTTCCAGACGGAGTTGTGTTCGTTATCGAAGATTTCGATCCGGAATTTTTGCATACGATCCGCTGTGCCAGCATCCATTCGGTTCCAGACGATAATATTTGAGAGGCTGTATACCTTGCCAAGGTCGACCTCCCACCAAGGATCTTTTGCCTGACCTGTGTGCGAGACTGATTTCTTTGCGTAATCGCCATTGGTATTGCCATCGTTAGCTAAGTTAGCTGGGCCTCCAAAGTCCGTGCTAATTTGCTTAGCCTTGCCCTTAAGCGCTAGGTTTTCCTTGCCGCTGAAGACCTGAACTTCAGCCAAGTGTAAGAATCCACTACCGACAAGATTAGTCACCCGGACGTAGCGACCTTCTTGCCCAAGGTTTCCATCTGGGTGGTCCAAGGCAAAGGAAGCTTCATCAAGGTGTAGTAGACTGTTGTCTATAACAAGTCCCTCAAAAGTACCTTTTGGCAGGGGTAATGTGAACTCATTTTCACCAGTCTTTCTAAATTCCCTATCAACTGTCTCTGTAGGGCTTGAGAAACTGTCTAACCAAGGCTGGAAGCTCTTAGGTGTTCGAGCTTTCAAGGCGGTGACTTCTGCCTCAAGTTTTCCCATCTTGGCCGTAATTTCTTGCTTTTTTTTCTTTTGATCTTCGGAAAAGACCTTGAGAGTGGGAGACTCGTCACGACGGTCCGCGTCTT
>CAJWWL010000170.1 GCA_913048125.1 uncultured Opitutia bacterium
TCATCACCATGATCGTCATCATGCTCCTCATGTTCTTCACCAGCATGGGGATTAAAGGATGGTGTCGTGTAGTCTTTAGAATCCCGGAAAGTTGCGTCAAAGTGGAAAACGTATTTACCGGTAGGGATATCGAACTTGAGGCTTGCGTATTTACCTTCAGATGCACCGATGTAGCCAGCGGAGACACCACCGGAAGTCTCAGTAGGAAGGGATGAAGGCATTCTGCCATCAATGATATTCACCGCACCACCGTTAGCGGCACCACCATAAAGCAGTGTTGCAGGTCCACGAAGAATTTCAACCTGCTCAACCATGAGCGGGTCAATAGTGATTGCGTGATCTGGGGATGTATTGGAAAGATCCTGAGTACCAAGTCCGTTAGAAAGGATTCGGACACGATTACCGCCATGACCGCGAATAATCGGACGGCTGGCTCCGCCAGTAAAACTGGTGGAAGAAACACCTGGTTTCCAACCAAGAGTCTCACCTAAGGTTGCCTGCATGAGGCGATTGAGCTCTTCCTCGGCGATTACATACCAAGGTTGGGCAAGATCCTCAGAACTCTTGTCAAAAGGTGTTGCAGTAACCTTAAGGGCTTCGAGTTCAGGAGCTTCCTCTTGTGCAATGCCGAGGCTGAAAGATGCCAGAAACATTGAGAAACTGATACTGAGTTTGTTGCTGTTCATAATGAGAATAATGAGTTTGAAGGTGAGGCATATTGCAACTAACTTGCATTAGGTCAAGGCCGCTTTTGCAAATTAATTGCATTAAGGCGCTTGGAGTTCAAATACAGCAGGATATCTTCTTGTAATGAATTTAGTAGCTGCACATTTTGAGGATACCTGATGTCTCCCACATTATTTCTGACCTGCTTCTTCGTATATGTGCTAGGCACGATCGTGTTCGGCTGGTGGATGACCCGTCGCAAGCAAAGTGGAGATGACTTTCTACTTGGAGGGCGATCCCTCCCCTTCTTCCTCACCCTAGGCACAACTATAGCTACCATGGTGGGCACTGGATCCTCCATGGGTGCAGTAGGTAAAGGCTACGCGGGAGGTTGGGCCGGCTCCCTTTATGGAATCGGAGGTGCTTTGGGAATCTTGGTGGCAGCCTGGTTGTTTGCGCCTGTGCGCAAGCATTGCTTTATGACCATGGCCGAGGAGCTAGCCTCCTATGTTGGTGCAAACCGTACTGTACTCAATCTGGTAGCCGTGTTTACCTTTATGGCGAGCGTTGGTTGGTTGGGCGCACACATCGTAGGCGGTGGCGCCTATCTTCACTACGCAACCGGTATCAACGAATCTTGGGCTAGAGCCTCCATTGCCCTAGGTTTCGGTATCTATGCAATGATCGGTGGCTATCGAGCTGTAGTTTGGACAGATACACTACAGGCAGTGGTGCTCTTTATTGGCTTTTTGCTAACTGCAGGAGCCGCGCTCGAAATCGTAGGAGGATGGGATGGTCTGCAGGCGATCAATGCAGACCTACAAGCAAAACAAGGCAACACATCTGCCCTACCCCATTTGTCCCTCATCATCGTCATTGCGGTGGGAGTCCTTGGAACCCCAGCCTTCCGCCAACGCATATATTCAGGAAAGTCGGTTTCAGACGTTCGAAAGGCATATGTCACTTCTGCAGGCCTGTATCTTGCATTCGCTGCCCTTCCCGCAGTTATTGGGATAGCAGCTTACCAGAGCTTTCCAAATCTAGAGAACCAAGACCTTGCCTTTCCTAGCCTTGCAACATCAACACTCCCTGCAGTGCTAGGCATAGTGGTTCTTCTTGCTGGTCTTTCTGCAACCTTGTCTAGTGCTAGCTCAGATGCAATTGCAGGAGTCACCACAGTGGTTCGAGACCTCTATAGAATACTTTTTAAGAAAATGCCGCCTCCAGAGCGGGTGGTTTTCATCTCAAGGGTGGCTTTAGCAGCAACTACGGGAGCAGCTCTGGTGATGGCACTTACGGCCAACAATGTTATCGACTACATTAAGATGATGGTGTCGCTCTTTCTCACTGGAATGTGCGTTGTCGGACTTCTGGGGCGCGTTTGGCCTCGCTACAATGCAGCAGGAGCCATTGCCTCGCTTCTCGGCGCTTCAGCAACTGCCCTCCTGTTCCAATTTCAGGAAAGCTGGACGGAGTACTGGGGTAATCCAGTTATCCCTTCCCTATCCATATCGATTGGGATTGGAGTGCTCGTCTCATTGGTCACTAGGCCAGATCGCATCTCAAATGCACAGGCCATTGAGATACTTTCTAATGAACGTGGACAGATGGAAAACTGAAATTACTTTAAACATGAAAACTACACTTAGATCCATACTGCTATTAGGCCTCACCGGCACAGCTTTTCAGGCAAGCGCAGAACAGCCCAACTTGATATTTATCCTAGCCGATGACCAAGGCTACGGAGATGTATCCTACGCTGGAGGGCTAGCTCCCACGCCCCACATTGACCGCTTAGCAAAAGAAGGCATACACTTTACCGATGCACACACGACCTCCTCAGTGTGTACACCGACTCGTTACAGTATTCTTACAGGCCGCTACAATTGGCGTTCCCGCTTAAAGCGTTCCGTGTTGTTCGGTCTGGACAAACCACTCATCCCAGAATCACGAACTACTGTCGCGAGTTTCCTGCAAAAGGCAGGTTACCGTACTGGAATTGTTGGCAAATGGCATCTTGGTCTAGGTTGGCAGAAGCTACCTAATGGAGAAAAGCGCAAAGCTGAAACGGGGCCCACTCGAGGTGATGGCTGGGATATCGACTACGGTAAGCCAGTAACTGGAGGGCCTAATGCCTTGGGTTTTGCAGATTCCTTCATCATTCCTGCTTCGTTGGATATGTTTCCCTATGTCTATCTTCGCAATGGATTATGCACCCAGCCAGCAACCGTCACGAAGGCTTTCCATAGAGCTGGTCCATCTGGCAAGGACTTTGAGGCTGTTGATTGCCTAAGAGACTTTGCTCGGGAAGCACGCCAATTTATTCGAACTTCGGCCCAATCCAAGACCAAGAAGGCAAAGAAGAAACCCTTCTTTCTCTACCTACCCCTTACAAGTCCGCACACCCCTATCGTCCCTGCCCCGGCATGGAAGGGAAAGTCCAAGCTTGGAGTGTACGGCGATTTTGTAATGGAAACCGACTGGGTCGTGGGTGAAGTCCTTGCAGAACTCGATAACCTTGATATAGCCGAAAACACGCTAGTGCTATTCACAACCGACAATGGATGCTCGCCTCAAGCCAAGATTCCGCAGCTAATAGCCAAGGGGCACAAACCCAATGCCAACTGGCGAGGACACAAGGCTGACATCTTTGAAGGCGGTCACCGTGTACCTTTCGTAGTACGCTGGCCCGCCAAGGTTAAGGCGGGCACGAAAAACAATAGCCTAGTCAGTACCGTAGATTTCTTTGCAACTGCTGCTGAAATCACTGGGACACTACGCGAAATAAAGCCTCATTTTGCCGAAGACTCCTTCTCCTTTCTAGCAGGCCTCGAAGGTAATACTCTAGCCTCAGAGCGCCCATCTTTAGTACACCACTCTATTGCAGGGAGTTTCGCCATCCGAAAAGGCAAGTGGAAACTCAACCTTTGCCCCGGTTCGGGAGGATGGAGCGCCCCACGTCCAAACGTTGCCTTAAAGAACAAAAATCTACCATCCGTTCAGTTATACGACCTTGAAGCTGATCCCTCTGAAACCAAAAACCTTGTAAATGAAAATCCTGTGCAGGCAGAAGATCTCGCAAATCATCTTCGGGAACTCATTGCCAAAGGTCGCTCCACCCAGGGACCGAAACAATCCAACGAAGGCTGGCCCGACACCTTCCCCAACCGCGTTCTTGAGAAGTACCCTCAACTATCAGGGAAGTAAGAACTAATCGCCCAAAAGTGATCAGCTCAATGCAATCTCGAAGAAATTTCATAAAGCATAGCTGCGCAATACCAGCAGCAATTACATTCCCGACAATTATTCCAGCTCGTGTTCTGGGTAAAGACGCTCCCAGCAATCAAATCACTGTTGGATTTATTGGAACTGGAGGACATGGGATTCATCGCAACCTCAATATGTACTTGCGCCAGAAGGACGCGCGGGTACTCGCCGCCTGCGACGTCTTCAAAAGCCGCCGCGACAAGGCCAAGCGCATGATCGACCAATGGTACGAGAACAAAGACTGCACAACCCACAACGACTTTCGGGAAATCCTCGCCCGAAAGGATATCGACACCGTGATGATCTCCACGCCTGACCATTGGCATACCATAATGTCCTTGATGGCCATCCAGGCAGGTAAAGACGTTCAATGCGAGAAACCTACACTAACAATTGCTGAAGGTCGTATTCTTGCAGACACTGTGAATGCCCAAAAGGCCGTATTCCAAACCTCTACCGAAGATAGGAGCATGCGAGTCTACCATCGTCTGGCTGAGTTGGTACGTAACGGCCGAATCGGCAAACTCAAGACCATCCGCGTCAAGCTCCCCGCCGGCAATCGCTGGGCCAGCGATAAACCCGCGCCCGTACCCGCCGACCTCGACTACGACCTCTGGCTTGGTCCTGCTCCCGAAACTCCCTACACCCCCTTGCGAACTGAACCCATGCGCTGGAGACAAATCTGGGACTACTCAGGGGGATTACTGACGGATTGGGGAGCACACCAACTCGACACCGCCCAGTGGGCCAACGACACCGAGAACACCGGACCCGTTAGCGTGGAAGGCGAAGGCACTTTCAACGAAGGAAGCATGTACAACACTGCCATCGACTATAAACTCAAATATACCTACGCCAACGGCGTCGAGATGTATGTGGAGTCTGGCGGCACAAGCCTCCGCTTCGAAGGCACCGAAGGATGGGTCGGCAACTCAGGCTGGGCCCGACCACCCGAGGCCAGTTCAAAGAAGATCCTAGACTCAGTCATCGGCCCAGATGAGACACAACTCTTCACTTGTCGTGAAGGTGAACACCGAAACTTCCTAGATTGCGTCAAGTCTCGCAAAGACCCCTACCTACCCGCGGAGACCGGACATCGCCTAGCCACCCTCATGCACATGGGCAACATCTCAATGCGTCTGGGACGCAAACTTCAATGGGATCCACAGAAGGAAGAGTTTATCGGGGATAAGGAAGCTAACGCCATGCGGACCAAGCCAATGCGCAAACCCTGGAAACTCACAGCCTGAAAAAATCTCTGTTCAAAGCAACACGTCTAGTCCCCTTTCTGTTATTGGTGACTGGAATTATTGGTAATGGAGAACAAGCTTCTCCTGTCGATTCGGTTTACGGAGCCTTCTCGACTGGAAAAACTTCTGAGGAAATTTAGTTAGTTGAAGGTATTTTCACCTTCCATTCCTGATACTGTAAAATTGCCGTAGAAATCCGAGACAGGGCTTGTCTGGTTGAATAGTTAAATCGTATCTCAAAGGACTGGCTAAATAGCAATTTTCATAGAATTCTTGGGAATAAAGGCGGTTTTAAATTTTTCTGTAACCTTATATTCTCAGAGAGCGTATCAAAGAATAGATATTTAACTAATAACACCTGATAAAATGAAAAAATTACTCTCACTCCTTCTGGTAATGTCACCTTTGGCTGGCCTTCAGGCTGCCAAGATCAACCCTGCCCATATACCTGCTAAAGCCAAGTGGCTACTGCACATGGATATTGATGCCTTTAAAGAAACCACACTGGGCAAACATGTAATGGCAGAAGCCAACGAAAAAGGACTTCAGAAGATGAAGGCATTGCAAGATATGTTTGGGATAGATCTGGAAAATGACATCCATGGAGCTACCGCCTTTGGCAACGGGAAAAAAGATAACGGGGTTCTCATCATTCATGCAAAAGCCAATCAGAAGAAGCTTATGAATTTTGTAGTTCTGAATGACACATATGAGAAGACATCTCATGGTAAACATGATATCCACAGCCTAGAGGACGAAAAGAAACCAGGTAGGCGCAACTTCTTTTGCTTCTACAATAAGAAGACAATTGTTGCTGGCCCAACTAAGGATCTTGTTACGGAGAGCCTAGACGTTCTCAATGGAGAAGCACCTTCGATGACGCTAAATGATGATGTTCTGGCACTTGGAAAATTCGTCGATTCTCCCGTACTGCATGGTTATGGAGACTTTGCTGGGCTTCTGGAGATGAACAAGAACCCCAAGGCCGAGTTATTGAAGACGATCTCTAGTATGGGAATGGCAATTGGTGAAGAGGGTGGACTCTTCATGAGCGCATTTGGTCTCTCGGCAAGTACAGAAGAGTCTGCCGCTCAAGTGGAAAACTTGGTTAGGGGAATGGTGGCTCTCGGTTCACTGAGCGCCACGGAAAGGCCAGAACTGGCTAAGCTTGCCAACGCCGTTAAGATATCTCGCGATGGCAAATTTGTAGCGATCCAATTCGAAATGGAAAGCCAAGAAATGATCGGCTTGATGGAGACCAGCTCAAAGCGTAAAAATAAATGGCGCAAGATGAAGAAGCTCGATTAGAACGTCACTCGAAGCTAAGGCTTCTTGCCTTAATATTCCGGTAGATGAACTCCCAGCATGATGAATCTGACGAAGAGCTTGCGCGAAAAGCTCAAGACGGGTGCCTCCAGTCTATGGAGGCACTTGTTATTCGTCATCAAAATCGTCTGTTTAGATTTCTTCTGGCCAAGACCCAAAATCGCTCAAATGCAGAGGACTTAATGCAGGAAACCTTTGTGAAAGCGTACCGTAAGATTCATCGCTTCAACCCAAAATATGCTTTCAGCACCTGGCTCTTCACAATCGCCAACCGACTCGCAGTCTCTGCATGGCGAAAATACAAACCTACTGTAGATGAAATTCCAGAAATTACGGACTCCGCCCCCTGCCCTGCAACCCAAACGGAAAGGGATGACAACCGTGAAAATCTCTGGGAACTCGCACGCATAGCTCTTAACGACACTCAATATACGGCCCTTTGGCTACACTATGGTGAAGACCTGTCCATTGTTGAAATTGCTCAAACATTAAGGCGTACACAAACTGGAGTGAAAGTTCTTTTGCATCGTGCACGAAAGAAACTGTCAAAAAGCCTTACTCCCACTACCCGAGCCAATCAAAATTCAGACCTAACCTTTCAACCCAACGCCACCTAAAGATGAAAAGCGGTTCCAAGTTCAATCAAGACATTCTGGGCAAAAGCCTTCGCGACGATGCCAAAAAATGGAATATTGATCCGTCAGCCTCCTCTAGCAGAGAGACTCTGGCCAGTGTACGTAAAGCCTTTCGTGAACCTCAAACCGGGAAAGGCCCAGCTTTGATGCCAGCTTTCGCAGCGGCTATGGCGCTGGTATTAATTATTGCCGTGGTACAGACACTCAAGGGACCTGACGCATCTGTGGATAAAAATGGAGCAAGTCCTCCAACCGTTGCAATGCAATCTGTATTCCCAGAGCTTCCATCCACAAACGAGTTAGTTGAAAGAATTCCAACCAACCCTATCGAAAGAGAACTCTTTGCCCTAGAGCAGGATGTTCGGGGGACAATTGATTTTCTAATTACACTCGTTCCCCTCTCGGAGAGTTAACCTTGAGCGGGCGGTGTACCAACCTGTTGGGCAAGGTAGTTCTCAATACCCATCATTTTGATCAGGTCTAGTTGCGCCTCGGCCCAATCGATGCTCTCCTCAGATTCTACGACCATCCGCTCCATGAGTTCGCGACTTCCAGAGTCCTTTACATCTAAGCAAAGCTGGATGGCTTCGTTGTAAGTGGTTACCCCCTTGATCTCAAGGGCCATATTGTTTTCGATCTGCTCCTGAGGAGTCTTGCCCACACGAATTACGTCATAGCGACCGATCTCAGGTACACCGTCGAGGTAAAGGATTCTATCGATTACCTCCTCCGCGTGCTTCATCTCTTCGATCGATTCAGCATAATAGTGGTCAGCCAATTTATGGAGTGACCAACTACGGCACATTTTGGAGTGGATGAAATATTGATTGATCG
>CAJWWL010000171.1 GCA_913048125.1 uncultured Opitutia bacterium
GGGGAGGTAAGCTGATGAAAGCAAGTAGCAAAGACTTCGCTGATGTGCTTTGGAAGAATCCCATCTTACGTATGCAGATGCGCCGTAGGTTGAGAGCCAAACCCGTCATCATCTGGGCACTCCTCACCTTCATTCCCTGCCTGTTCATCTTTCTAAATGTCTACAATGCGGCCAGCTTCAACACTTTTGAAATGAGCGAGACCGAGGCAAAGATCCAAGCTCTCAAAGCTTGTTTCATCCCCACGCTAATTGTTCAAGGTATCATCCTCATGTTCCTTGGCACAGGAAGCGTAGCAGGCGGCATGGCAGAAGAAAAAGAATCTGGGCTCCTAGACTATCAGCGCCTGACGCCAATGACGCCCATCTCAAAAATCGTGGGATATCTGTTTGGTTTGCCTTGCCGAGAGTACCTACTCTTCGCCTTCACACTCCCCTTCACAATCATCTCAACGATTTGGGGAAAGCTACCAATAGGGAAAATCTTACTTCTCTACGCCATCTTCTTTTGCGTAGTTGCCGCCTATCACCTGACCGCAATGGTCGCTGGTATGTTGGCTCGCAAGCCCAGGCGAGCTTCATGGTTCGCACGTATTTTAGTGATTCTTCTCTATGTATTCCTGCCTGCACTTAGCCAAGCTGGACTTACTGTTTTTGGACACCTGACCATCTATCCCACTTTCTTTGGTCTACTGGCTTCCGAAATGGAAGGGATGGCTGATACCGAATTCATGGAGCTCTGGGAGATGGTTCCCTTCTATGCTTGGAAGCTTCCACCAGCCTTGTTCAGCTTTGCAATACTTGGTCTGTTGATGTCCGTTTTCATCTTCATCCTACTCCGCAAATGGCAGCAGGACACTAACCATTCATTTACCAAGCGTTTTGCACTCATAGTTTTTGCCGTTGTACAATTCCTGCTGGTGGGGAGCTTACTGCCTCACCTCAATCCGGAAGCCGAACGCATCAACATCTTCCTTCGGCAAATGCTGCCTTTCGCTGATGGACTCACCGCTGCCATCCTCTTTATACATCTTCTCTTAAGCCTCATTGCCATTCTGATATTCCTTCATCTCACAACCCCCTACCGTCACACGCTGCAAAAAGGAGTTCGGCGCGCAGGAAAGCTTAGCATTGGCAAAATACCATTCAACTGGGATGCCGCACCAACTTTCGTCACAACCCTATGCTACCTTTTGATAACTGGTATCGCCTACGGTTCACTCGTAAACTATGGACTGAAAGCCCTTGGAGAAAACCACGCGCCAGCTCCTGTAATGTTGTTGCTCCCGTTTATTCTTATCGGTGCTATCACCTTCTACATTCAAGGGACAAGAACCATCTGGCAGGCACCAGGCTTTTTTGGCTTTCTAGCCCTGCTCTGGTTGTTGCCAACCCTCACCGGAATGACTATTTCTGCGTTTACCATGTCAGAGGATGCCCTACTCTATCTAGGCACAACCAACCCTATACAGGCTCTCTTCTACACTCTCGCCCTCCCTTTTGAGGCTCTTTCCAAGGATACCTTCGGCAACAATAACGAGATATCATTTTCCACCTTCACCACTTTGAGTCTCATTTTTCATGCAATGCTTGCGGCACTGTTTCAGATCAAAGCATTGAGTTGGCGAAGGAAACTCCTAAACGGAGAACCCTAAACAAGCAACAAACACCCATCATGAAAGTCGCCCCTCTCATAATCTTCCTGACCGGAATATACCTTGCCCAAGGCAAAACAACCACAAACCCAAATGACTTGGAAGCTTTCGGCTTCAAACGTATCTTCGACGGCAAGACCCTAAAGGGCTGGGAAGGCAACCTCGACTACTTCCGCATCGAAGACAGCGCCATCGTCGCCGGCAACCTGGAAAAAAAGATACCCAACAATGAATTTCTGGTTACTAAGAAGTCCTACAGAGACTTCGAGTTGCACTTCGAAGCTCGCCTCATCGGCAAAGGCAATAACGCAGGTGTCCAGTTCTGGAGTCAGCGCATACCTAACCACCATGAAATGATTGGATTCCAGTGCGATATTGGCGGCTGGAGCAAAGGCTCAATCTGGGGTTTTCTCTATGACGAGTCCAGACGACGAAAGATGCTTGCGGAAGTCCCACAAAATGAACTGGCTCAACACACTAAACCCAAGGGGGATTGGAACCAGATGCGTGTTAAAGCACAAGGCAACCTAATTCAAATTTGGCTGAATGGCTTCAAGACCGTTCACTACACGGAGAAAGAACCCACAAAAATAATCCCACGCAACGGACATTTCGGACTTCAGATTCATAGTGGACCTCCAGCCGAATGCTGGTATCGAAATATCTGGCTAAAGGAGCTTTAGTGAATGGGTGATCTCCAGTCTAAAGATCTGCCCTTCTACAACCGCACTAATTTAATTATGCGGCCTGAGACATTCCAGTCCTGCACATATAAGTTTCCCGAACCATCCCAATAGGAACCATGAGTTCCATTGAAGACGCCTTCTACCCACTTATCCTGTTTAACACCGTAAGTTGCTCTTTTGGGCAGGTTTGGAGTCGTACCAAGAACAGCTTGAATTTTGTTGTCCTTGTTGAGAATCACAACACCTCCATGAAGGTCAGGGACTGATACATAGTCACCCCGAACTGCAACCGAAGTCGGCATTCCCAAGTCGGTAATTACCACCTCAATAAACTCACCCTCAAGGCTGTAGTGGACGAGTCGACCACGTGGAGCGTGGTTCCGGTCACAAATAAGCAAACGAGGAGGGTCGTATCGGGTATCCAATGTCATTCCGTGGCAGGTATTGAACTGTTTCAACTCATTGCCTTTTTCGCCAAAATGACTGAGGTACTTACCCGACTTGTTGAACCGAAAAATCACATTACTGGAGTAGCCATCAGCCAAATAAATATCTCCATTTGGAGCAATCGTTATGGCAGTTGGACTGAAACGTTTTAAGTTGAGTCCAGAATCTTTAGGAAAAGGTAAGTTTAAGACAATCTCACCATCACTGGCCTTAAATTTAACACCTTCACCATGCTTATTACGAGCCCCATAGATGTACTCAATCCCACCCTCTTCGCGAATCTCGATGTCATGCATCATCTGATACCTAGCACCCACATATTCTCGAAGCTTTTTTCCGGTTTGATTGAAGACAACCACTCCCTTGTTGGCGCTCACGAATACATCTCCAGTTTTACTAACGACTACACCACCATGTGTCCCTCCCAACTGGGAAAAACCATCTTTGTCCAATCCCCAACCCGGAACGGTTTGAAACATCATGTCACCTTTGCCGAGGCGCACAGGCTTAGATTTAGCAGTAAGATGAATTACTGAGGATGCTACACCAAGAGCAAGCAGGATGAGAGATGATTTCATGATTGATTTTACAGATTTTAGCTAGCCTGAACAACCTGCCCAAGGGCAAGAACTGATATTTCCGGATAGCGACTACTTTTTATCGCGAGGAGAGTTTTTAGAGGGAGTTACCTTAGGGGGCTTACCTCCAGGACGAGAGCTTGTTCCATGGCCTCTAGATGAATTAGGTTTATGCTCAAAGGGATCATTGCGAGGTACAAATTTCCTAGGTCCTTCAGGATGACCTTCGGGCTTACCACCTCGATCCTGCGGTCCAAAACCCGGATGCGGACGATCTCCATCCCTGCGTAACCAAGGTGGACCAACCTGTTTCCCGTGTTCCCTTGGACCTTTTTGAAACTTAGGTTCTGAGCCTTCTCTGGATCTCTGCGGTCCAGATTTGGGAGCAGATTTAAATTCAGGAATGCCTCTATGAAACCTAGGACCACCAATACCCATTGGAGGACGATTGTTGGGGCCTCCAAATCTAGGATGAACAAAGCGATTCATCGGATCATTATGACGTGGACCGAGACCAGTTTGGCCTAAACGGTGCCTTGGAGTTTGGAACTTCTGACGTAGACCACCAAAACCTTTTTCTTGGGCAGGACCGCCTCTTTTACATTTGGACTTGTTACAAGAGCCCCTTCGGTTGTTAGAGAAACTTTTCTTCTTTCCAGACCCACGATGAAAAGGCTCGGCAAACTTTGGGCCACGTAATCCATCTCGAAAATTGCGTCCTTTTGATGCATGACCTTTACCTCCATGCTTGAAGTGGGGGGAAGGTTTGCTGTGATCATTACCTTTACGACTAGGTCTGGCAGAGACTTCCGTTAGCAGGAATAGACTTAGTGTAATGGTGATCAGCTGAAATAAGAACCGATTACAAACATTGTTGATCATAACTATGGGGGTTGGGGAGTGGATTTAATGTTCGTTTAAATACTGAAATGAAGCTGTCTTCAATGCCCAAAACTTAGTCCTTAGGCAGGTGCCAAAGGGTGTAGTAGGCGATGTCGTGGAGTAGAGGATTACCGTCCGCCTTGGACTTGATGCCAGCCATCTTGAGTTCATGGACGTGGCCAATCTGAAGTCCGTCGACAACAAGACGTACGCTTTTACCATCAGATGCAACCTTGGCAGATTTTATAGTTGGTTGAGTCGCATCTACCTGCGGACTACCATAGCGTCCTTGGAAAATGTAGGTGTAGGTACCAATCGTGTAAGAGGCTGGGTCCACGGCAGTAACAGGATCGACAGGCTCAGTGAAGGTAAGTTCAAAACCATCGGATTGGATGCGCATTTCATGGACCTCGAATGGAGTCTTGCCGGTCCATACTAGACGGTCCAAGGCGAAACGTTTGCCGCCTCGGGCGCCCCAACCACGGTCCGTACCACCCGAATAGAAGGATCCATCGGGGCATTGCATAAGCGGTACATTCCCCGAGCCAAACCCCTTTTTAAATGGGAAGCATGCACCCTGATAGTAGCCATTGATTTTTTCGAGAAAGCATCGATTGATGACGGAGTGCGTCTGGTCCGCGACAAAGAGCTGCCCCTCAAAAGGGCCAAACTTACCACCCGACTGATCGCAGGTGATACCGCTAGCGGAGTTTCCGACTTTGCCGTGGGGCAGTAAGATGGCAGGTGGTCGGTAAGCGGGTATCCTACCAATCTCCTTATGAAAACGACCGCCATCTTCAGGCTGTTCAACCCGTTCACCAATGGCTTTCTTGACGGCGTCGAGTTCGTACCAACGAAACCCGCCTGGATGCCCCTGAAAGCTACCGGGAGTGATATGCTTTAGAGAACTCGTTCCGTTCCAAGGGCCCTGATTGTCGCAATAGAAGACTTCCCCGGCACAGTTCATGCCGATGCCGCCTGGAGAGCGAATCCCGCTGGCGGTAGGGATGAACTTCCCATCGTGAGAGACGCGAACACACCAACCCCTGTATGGAGTATTACTGTTGAACGAACCCGTAAGACAAAGCACGACCCACATGTTACCTTCAGGATCAAACTTTGAGCCAAATGCATACTCATGGTAATCCCCACTGATATCCCAGCCATCACTTACAGTCTCGAAAAGAGCGGCCCGACCATCGTCATCGAGGTCTTTGAGGCGCGAAACTTCAGGGCGCTGGGTGACGTAGAGCCAATCCTTGTACAATGATAACCCAAGAACCTCATGAAGGCCCTCTGCCCACAAAGTGAATTGTGCTTCAGCAGGATCATCTGCAAAGGCATTGTGAACCATATAGATATCTCCACGACGCGTACCTACGGCGACCCGACCATCTGGCATCACTTCGATTCCGCCAGCCTCAAGAACAATACCCTCAGGAATAGGTATGCGGAGAAGCTTATAGTAGTCGTCCTCAGTGGGAGCAGAAGTAGCGAAGCAAAAGAAAAAAAAGAACGTAGCGATGAGGAGTGATGAACGCATCATTGGAGTTGTCGAAATTGATTACCAGTCATAGACCTGAGTCAGAGTGAGAGAGCCATTGGATAGATCGATCGGGACAGTGACCTCGGAGCTTTTACGAAGTTTAAAATTAGGCTCATCACCACTAATCGTGACTGTGATCGTAAGGTCGCCGAGGCGGAACTTTCCATTAGGCTCAAACACGCTTATGTTTGAACCACGCGCAACAAGGTAGGTTAAGCCCTCGACAGGTTCTCCTTCCAGCTTAAGCGTTCTGCGTAGCACAAAGGATCCAGAGGCTTCGTAAGGCTCGTAGAAGTCGGTAGCCTCGATACCGTGAAAGTTGTAGCGAAAAGTAGGAAAGCGGGACTCATCGAGTTGATAACCCTTGAACTGTGCATGAGGCCCACGTTGACCATCGGGCCACGCTTCATCTGGATCGCCAAGGATAGCCAGAGAATGTCCTTGGGGCAGTTTCAACGTATTGAAGCCAGCTGGCTTCTGGAAACCCTGTCCTCGTCCTGTCCAATGCTTGGCACCGTCAATAAATGGCCCCTGCCAAATAAGTGCGGGACGCAGATGGTTCGCATCCCAAGCAAGATTGACCTCGCCGGGATAACCCACGCCAATGGCTCTAGGACCTGCATCCTGAATAAAGTTTCGGTAAATACGTGCTTCGTCGCTCGCCGTAATGAATAGTCCCCCACCCGACGCACCAGCCGGTGCAGCCTGTTCGCCCAGGGCAAGATATTTCCAAATCGCCTCAATCTGCTTCCCGGAATCTCCACCAAGAATATCCGGCTTGGTCGAATTCCCATCGGGCCAAAAACTGGGCATACGTGTACCAGGACGCAGTGCTATCGGGTTCACCATGTAGCGACGGAACCAGTCCGCTTGGAGGCGCTTCTTCATGACCGCCAAATCCATGCCCTGGACGCCAAGGGAAGGTGCGCCGCCAAAAGTGTGACAGGACACACAAGCCAAACCCTTCGCACCGACAAGCAGACGGCCCTGTTTTAGCGCTTCTCGTATCTTGACCGCAGGAGGATCTTTTGTGGGCGGAATCTTATTCTTGTCAGCAGCAGCAAAGTCATCGGCCAGACCCGCAGTATTATGAGAACCATAGGCTGGCATGCGAGTGAGCATGTAGGGGCGCACCTTGGTTCCCTTACCCAGCACTTCCCGGAGCCATGTAGGATTGAGTTTGGCTCCCGTGCGATCCAAGTGGGGAGGCAGACGACCTTCAGGACCCATGGCAGGCTCGGCAGTGAGGAAATGGGCATCACGTTCCTTATCCACGCCCCCAACACCATCTCGAGAATGGCAGGCATAGCAGTTCAACAGGGACATCCGCGCAGCAATACGGTCCTCAGGGGCGCTCTTACTAGGCTTACCAACCTGCGCCAGCGCACCGGTAAGTGCCTTGCGCTGTGAGTCATCCATACCAAACCAGGGCCAGGAACCGGTGGGCTTCTCATTAAGACAACCCTGATCCTCTTTACCAGCTAACTCTTTAAGGGTAGGCAATGGACCAAGGATACCTTCTGGTTGGATCAGATCGCTACCGGGGCCCACGGTGTGGCAAGCGGTACAGTTCAGGGACTTGAAGAAGGACTGGCCCTGCTTCACCTTGTCAAAGTCAGATATGAAACCGCCGACCTTACCCGGAGTCTTGATCAGAAACGTAGCGATGTCCAACGCCTCCTCCTTGGTAAGGTTGAGGGAAGGCATTCGACGTCCAGGGTTATTACGGTGGGGATCCTGCAAGAACTCGGCGAAAGCAGTGGTGGTGGCGTATTTTGCACCAGGATCGAGACTCTTTGCTTCCCCATGGCAGGCGGCGCAACCAACTTTGCCGTAGAGGTCGCGCCCCTTGTCCGCATTGCCCCGGGTCTCGCTGATGGGCTGGGACCGCTTCTGCATTATCAGATAATGGGTGATGGATTCAGCTTGAACCTTGGCAGAAGTCTCCGCCTTACCGGCAAGGATATCCGGATGCCCCGAACCAGGTGCAACCTTCAAAGGAGTCGCAATAAATCCCTCTACCCAACTCTCACGGAGCCGGCTACCCACATCACCAAGATCGGGTGCCGTCTTGGCAGGTAGACCAGAGAATCCATCCTTGGGCGGTGTATGGCAGCCAGCGCATTGTA
>CAJWWL010000172.1 GCA_913048125.1 uncultured Opitutia bacterium
ATTCTCCTAGGTTCGGTGACCCCTTGAAATGGTCGTGGTTTTTTGATTTGACCATTTCCCTTTTTTGTAGTTGTGATTGAAATTCAAAAATTCTGACTCCATTTTCTTAAGAAAATCCGGAGGTTGTCGAGCATTTTCTGGAAAAAAATGATTTCCATCCATTTCCGGAAATGCCCATTTCCGCAGGAAATGGTTTTTTTCCCAAGAGTAAATCACATCTTCAAAACCGGCGCAAAATGTGCCAAAAATCATTTCACGAAAATCATTTTTGAGTTCCTTCGAAATCATTTTCTTGTGTAAAAAATCATTTCCGAACTGGAAGGAAATGATTTTTTGCACCTGTAAATCATTTTTTGCCCCTCTTAACGTGTTGTTGTATATCAAAGACCAAGAATGGTTTTGTGCTCGAGGGCAACTTAGAGCACACGCTCATCGATGGCGTGCTTCACATTGAGGGCCGTTATAAAGCTACTCGATAAATTAAGTGGGACTACTTCGATCCGAATGCTTCTTTGACTAGGTAAGACCCTGTCGACTGGTGCGGAGTTATTGGCCAGTTGTCAGTTCGGAAGGGGTATGCTGGTATTTCCCTAGCATTCATTAGTCCACCACACGGAAGGTTACTAAAGGCGTAACGAACAGCCACAGGCTTAGCTATATCTTCATGCCAAACAATAACCGTTCCTTTGCCGCTATCAACTCGGGCCCTTGCCTCATGAAATTCCCTATCTTCTCCAGCTATGTAAAAGCCCACTTCGACATCTTGGTCCAGTCGGAGCCCCCTACTGGTTTTCTCTGCGAAGTTGATAACGATCTTACCATTGGAGATTTTATGGGACTCGTAGACTGGTCCCATCCACTCCAACTCTTTGCGTCCACCATCACTTTTATACCTGTAAACCTCAGAGAGAGCCCAACGAGCTGAGCGCTCTCCAATAGGTGATTTCCTTCCGGGATGAATGCTTCCATTCGAGTTTGTGTCATAAGTGACGATTAATCCGGTATTATGTGTGCGTTGCCAGGTTATATGTTGGACCTCGCGGATGACATTACAGTGGTGGTTCATGTCGTAGGTCATGCTTCTGCGATTACTCCAGCCAGCGATTTGAATTATGCCAAAAGGTAAGTTTTGCTGGCCAAATGCACTTCTCCAGTCACGGATCACTGAGGGTAGTGTCTTGTAGTAGGGCTTCCAGCCTACTGTGAATGAATTATTTTCGCCTTGATAGAAAAGAGCTCCTTTTATGGAAAGCTTGGCAATGGGAAGGATCATTCCGTTGAACATGCCACCCGGCTGAGCTTTTTGTGCTGGATCTGAGTATGCATTGGGATTGGGTCCTCGAGGTGGACGCCCATCTTTGTTCTTTTCCCATTTTTCACGTTCAAGCTTATAGGTCTCTAACGCTAATTCGTAACGTTTCTTCGCGCCATCTTCACCTCCTCCTTTTTCCCATTCATTCAAAGCAGTTTCAAATTTATCGAAGTACGGCTCTAGCTCTTTGATTCCCCGAAGTGTGTCCTTTGCACACCAATGCTGAGCCATAGTGCCTCCCCAAGAAACATCAACAAGACCAATTGGTACTTTTAGGACTCTGTGAAGCCTTCTCGCGAAATAATACCCCACACCTGTACAGTTCTCTACTTCTGCAGTGATGGCTTTCCTCCAATTGCCCTCTGGGTTATTAGGCGACTTTTTAGAGAAATCTTTCTTAGGTGTGACACTTGCTATTTTGGGTAGACGAATGAAGCGGATACCAGAGCTGTTAGCTGAATCTATCTCTAGATCAGCATCTCTGGTTGCTCGCAAGCTCCACTCCATATTGCTCTGACCTCCACAGATCCACACATCGCCGAGCAGTACATCCTTGAAGGTAAGGCTTTCACTTCCTGATTTGACTACTAGGTTCCGTCCAAGACCACTAGCCTCCATTGGCTTTAGCTGGACTGACCACATCCCCTTGTCGTCTGCACGACTTACCAAGTTCTGTGACCCGAAGCTCAGGGTTACGCTGGAACCTGGAGCAGACCATCCCCAGACGTGGATGGGTTTGTCTCTTTGCAGGATCATCCCATCCCCGAAAATATTGGGCATGGATAAGTTTGCATGAGTTAAGGCACTCGCAATAAAGGATATGAAAAGAATATATGTTTTCTTGAGCATAGGTTTAAGTTGAAGTTCAATATTTAAACTACGCAAGGGAATCAGCTTGTTTAGTGCCTGAAGATAATGTTCGATTTGCTAATGAGAATCTCACTTCTTTTTTTAAGTGCATGTATCTTTTGGAATGCCCCATCAACTGCTTCTGCTACACCTGAGGTCATAGATGATGTAAGGATTAAAGCTGGTTTCCAGAAAGGCTTAGAGTCTCTTGTGCAAGAAAAGAAGCCGACCTCGCTAGCTGAGTTAAATCGGCAGTTGAGTCGATCCAAGACTACCATAAAAGTTGCTAGCGAACCCGCATCCAGGAAGATACCCAAAGATAAGATTTATGAGCGTTGTAAGAGTTCAGTTCTCCTAGTTGGAAGAATTTACAAGTGTGATAAGTGTACGAAATGGCATGTCTCCTCCGCTTCTGGTTTTGCTGTAACGACTGACGGTGTAATTGCGACAAACTACCATGTGATTGAGGGAAAAGATGGCGCAGCACTTGGCGCAATGGATTTTTCTGGCAAAACATATTTCGCATCTGAAGTGCTTGCCGCCAGCAAGGCAGATGACATTGCGCTGTTGAAATTAGAAGGTGCAACGTTGACTCCTTTGAGCCTAAGTCAAAGCACTGCACCTGTGGGTTCTTCCGTTCATGTAATCAGTCATCCAAATGGACGTTATTTCACTATGACTAGTGGCGATATCTCAAGATACTACTTATCAAGAAACACAAGATCTCCCAGAGTGGCTATCACTGCTGACTATGCTAAAGGTTCTAGTGGTGCGCCAGTTATAGACTCAAAAGGAAGCGTAGTTGGGGTCGTTTCTTCCACAAACTCAATTTATTACAATAAGGTCAAAGGCCAAGACCAGAACCTACAAATGGTAATTAAATCATGCATACCAGTTGGGGCAATTAAGAGCCTAATCGAGTAGAATGAATTTCATGATAGTCATTATGGCAAAGCATCAGGTTGCTCATGGCTAGCTCTTGTCGTAAAAGCACTACAGAAAAACGCAGAAGCAGTGAAGTGATTTATCGCACTTGGGTGTGCTTTCACTATCAGGTTATGTAAATAATTGTGCTAATTCCGCAACTTGTACGACTCGGTTAATAATCTATGAAACATTTCTTTATTTCACTACGTTTCGTTATCATACTTTTTATTTCAGGAATGATTTCTGGTGAGGAGTCTAAGAAACCAAATATTCTGTTTATTGCTATCGATGATCTGAATGACTGGGTAGGTTTCCTTGACGGGCACCCGCAGGCTCTAACTCCAAATATGGACAGATTGGCCAAGCGAGGACGGAACTTTACAAATGCACATTGCGTAGTCCCGGTTTGCACATGCTCGAGAGTCAGTGTGATGTCAGGCATTTCCCCAGTCACGCATGGCAGTTATGAAATCGGACCTCGCTATGAGGAACTTCCGGCGCTCAAGAGTGCGCCAACGATACAGCGCTTTTTCAAGGACAACGGATACTACACACTTTCTGGCGGCAAGGTGTTGCACCATGGATTCGGAGGAAGGCTATCTAAGGACATAGACCGTGACCTTGGGCGAAAGAGAAGTCCTAAGCCTAAGAAGCCCATGAGTCGCCCCCTCAAATGGAGCAGTGCATGGGATTGGGGCGCGTACCCAGAGAACGATGCTCAAATGGCGGATATACAACTGGCCGAAAATGCAGCCAAAGCTCTCAAGGAGGACTTTCAGAAACCCTTCTTTATGTCAGTAGGGTTCTTTAGGCCGCACGTTCCCTTACTAGTGCCACCGAGGTGGTTTGAGCTGTATGATGCAAATAAGATTACTTTACCAAAAAATCCCAAGGCGGATATTGCAGATCTTCCAAAGAACTTCCTGACGATCAATGACTATGCGGTCGCCCCGACTCATGCGCAGGTCGTCGAAAGTGGCAATCAAAGGAGTCTGACACATGCCTATCTGGCTTCAGTCAGCTTTGTCGACCATTGCGTGGGTATGGTTCTCGATGCGCTTGAAAACAGTTCCTATGCAGACAATACAATTATAGTCCTTTGGAGTGACCATGGCTTCCACTTAGGCGAGAAGCAGCATTGGGCGAAACGAACCCTATGGGAAGAATCGACGCGCGTACCTCTCTTGTTTGCTGGTCCGGGCATTCAGCCTGATAAGCCTTGTTTGGAATCAGTCAGTTTACTCGATCTATACCCCACACTTGTCGAGCTTTGTGAATTGCCAGAAAATGTTCAGCTTCAAGGTGTCTCACTGACTCCACAACTGAAAGATCCGTCCGCTATCCGAGCGCGCCCAGTTCTGTCTTCATCATATTCTGGCAACCACTCCGTACGGACTCGGTCTTGGCGATTGATATCTTACGAGGACGGGGCTAAGGAGCTTTACGATCACCGTAGTGACCCAGACGAGTTTAACAACCTTGCTGATAATGTTGCTTATCGTGATAAAATAAAGGATCTCGAGAAATGGTTACCAAAGGAAGCGGCACCCGAACACAAAACCAAGTCCGAACGGAGCCGCAAGAGGTAGGCTTTGCATTACAAGTTATTACCGAAAAATCTATCGATAAACTGTATAGGATTTGTCCAATTTTAGGATATTTTTGGACCTGATATAGCGATAAACTCTTTACTTCGAGCAAGAGCAATGAGGTCAATAAGTTACTCACTCCTAGCAATCTTCGCTTTTCTCGCCAAATATATCTCTGGCGCAGAAAAGAACCTTCCTTTTCCTGGAGAGGTTTTTTCCGTCCAGGGGCATACTGCATTCCTTATTTTGCCTGATGCGAAGTTGGTTCGCGACAAACAAATGCCATGGGTGTGGTACGCACCTACGCTTAGAGGTTTGCCGGGTAGGGCAGAGAAGTGGATGTTCGAGCGCTTCCTGAAGGCGGGTATTGCAATTGCAGGAATTGATGTGGGAGAATCGTATGGTAGTCAGCAGGGTCGGGATGCCTACACTGCCTTACACAATCACTTAGTTGAAAAGCGCGGTTTAGCTAAGCAAGCTTCATTACTAGCACGTAGTCGCGGTGGCTTGATGCTCTACAGTTGGGCAGCAGATAACCCTGACAAGGTGGCATGCATTACGGGCATCTACCCAGTTTGCAACATCGCTAGTTACCCAGGGCTTAAACGCGCATGCAGAGCCTACGGATTGACGGAGGAGCAACTAAAGACAGACCTAGCCAAGCATAATCCCATCGATCGGCTTGAGTCCTTGGCTGAGGCAAAAGTCCCGATTTTTCATATCCACGGCGACGTAGACAGTGTAGTTCCTCTGGAGCAAAACTCTGCTATCATCAAGGAACGTTACGACAAACTTGGAGGGCCGATGGTACTTGAGGTGGTAAAAGGACAAGGTCACAACATGTGGAGTGGTTGGTTTCAAAGTCAGGCACTTGTAGATTTCCTCATAAAGCACGCTTGCAGAAATATCACGCCATGATCGTTCGGGGAATTGTCTTCGGATTAGGACTGGGAATTGCAATACAACTACAGGCTTTGCAATTCCGAGATGCACATCTTGATTCCGTGGTGGCAGGATTCTTAGACTCTAACTGTGTAAAATGCCATGGTCCAAATAAAGCCAAAGGCAAGGTAAGGCTGCATGATCTTGATGGCGACTTGTCAAGGGAGGAGACATCAGCGCGTTGGGAGTCTGTCCTCAATGTCTTGAAGTCCGGAGAAATGCCACCAGAGGAAGAGGAATCGCGACCTCTTAAAAAGGATGCTGATCATGTCATAAAATGGATCGAGGCTGAGTTGCGTAAAGTCGTGGAGCAGAATAAAGAGATTTCTGTCGCCCCCGTGGTGGCTAGGCGACTGACCAACTTTGAGTATCAGAATACGATGCGCGATTTACTGGGATTTGAACTTGAGCTATCAAAGGACCTGCCCAACGACCCCGTGAAACCCTATCACTTTAATAACACGGCAGAAATGATGTTGATTGGGCCAGATCAACTCGTCCGCTACAAGGAGGCAGCTCGCAAAGCTATGACCAGTGCCATTGTCGATCCTCAGAAGCCAGCAAGCCACCGCATTTCCAGAGAGTGGAACCATGGTGCCTTAGGGAAGGGCGGCTTATCGCAAGCAGAGATTGGCGTCTACCAGGGCCCCGGTGTGGGCAGGAAAACCATTGGGTTGAAAAGTTGGCCAAAGACGGGGGAGTTCTGCATCAGAGTGAAAGCTTCAGGAAATTTTCCCTCTGGATTCAAAGAGGTCGCTCTTCGTTTAGTAATCGGCACAGACCTAAGGCACGACTCCGGTACAGGTATCTATCATGAGGTGGGAACTGTACATTTAACAAACACCCATGATAAGCCCGAGATATTTGAGTTTCGTGGGCGAATTGAAAATGTCCCAGTACAACCGGCTAGGAAGTCAAAGAATAGAGTCACACCCCCCTCAATCACCATTACTGCTCAGAATATTTTTGATAACGGTGAACTCAATGACCACCGCAAGAGTGCCTTCGATGCATCTTGGAGTGAAAAAGCTCCCCGAGTGATACTTGAGATGCTTGAGTTTGAGGCTCCTGTAACTGAAGTCTGGCCCCCCGAACATCACACTCGTATTTTGTTCGAGTCACCTGAAAGGGAATCGAGCCCAGAAAGATATGCACGCAAGGTCATCAAGCGCTTTATGACTCGAGCGTTTCGTAGGCCAGTCCTCAATGAGGAGGTTGATCGGTTCTATCGTATTCATCAAATATACCGAGCTGAGTTTGAGACTCTCGAGGAGGCAATGCGCGAGACCTTGGCGACGGTTCTAATATCGCCTCACTTTTTATACCATACATCCATAGCTGACAATTCGCAGTCGAAGCAGTACGAACTGGCATCACGCTTATCTTATTTTCTCTGGGGAAGCATGCCTGATCAGCAACTCTTTGATCTCGCAGACACGAGTATGCTCCATGATCCAAAGGTAATCGAGGCTCAAGCACGCCGTCTTCTTGCTGACAAACGAGCCCATGATTTTATCGAAAACTTCACGCTCCAGTGGCTTAGTATCGCTAAGATGAAAACGGTTAACATAAACCAAGACATCTTTCCGCGCTTTCTCTACACTGTTCATGTTGGTGAGCGGCGTGGCCAGGAACAGCTTTTTCGTCCAACAATCCGAGACTACATGCTGGAGGAGACCACTGGTTTTGTTGCTGAATTGATACGTAACAACATGAGCGCAATGAATGTAGTTGATTCAGACTTTGCTTATCTCAATCAACCACTTGCAGTTCATTACGGAGTCGAAGGTGTTGAAGGTTTAAAATTACGACCTGTTAAGATCGATACCGAGCATAGACTTGGAGGGCTTCTTACTCAAGGGTCAGTATTGCTAGGCAACTCCACAGGTTCGGCTCCACATCCTATCTATCGAGCAGTCTGGTTGCGAGAGGCGATTCTTGGTCAAGAGGTTAAGCCGCCGCCTGCCGAGGTGCCTGCTTTGTCAGATTCTGCAGGTGACTCTGCTGAGGAAGCTGTTACCATTAAAGACCTCTTGGCGCTTCATAGAAATAATGAAAGCTGCCGTGATTGCCATGTGCGCCTCGACCCTTGGGGGATCCCGTTCGAGCGATATAATGCAATCGGCAAGTATCAACCATTTGTTCCCAAAGAAAAAGTTCGAGTACGGGGGTTCAACATGAAGTTAGATCAAAGCCTTTCAGGTTATCGTAAGTACTTGGAATCTATTTACACTGAAAAAGTGGAGGCATCATCAGGTGTACCGCTTGGACCTATCGTGGATGGCATGCAG
>CAJWWL010000173.1 GCA_913048125.1 uncultured Opitutia bacterium
ACTTTATCGGTCGACACAAAGACGAACCGTTCTTTCTTTATGTTGCTTACAACGCACCGCATTGGCCCTTGCATGCTCATGCTCGGGACATTGCTAAGTACGAAGGGGTGTACGATGTAGGCTACGAGCCCATCAGAAAGGAGCGTTATCAACGCCAGCTAAAGATGGGACTTTTTGATAAAGAGACTACGCCACTCAGCGATCCAGATCACAAGCCATGGGATCAACTACCAACTGCTGAGCAGGAAGCAGAAGCACTGCGTATGCAGATTCATGCGGCCATGGTGGATAATGTTGACCAAAATGTAGGACGTCTCGTTGCAAAGCTAAAGTCTATCGGCGAGTTCGAAAACACGCTCATCCTGTTCCTTGTCGATAATGGTTCGAGTCATGAGCGACCCGGTCGTTCTGTTAAAAGTCTCAATGCGGAGTGGGGGACCGTTGGTTCCTTTGAGGCCATCGGTCCGGGTTGGGCAAACGCGACCAATAGCCCACTTCGGAAGTGGAAGGTTCAAGGTCTCGAGGGTGGTATATGTACTCCTATGATTGCCCACTGGCCTGCAGGTATAAAACTCCCATCTGATGCCATATATCGCGAGCCTGTTCATCTCATAGATTTCGTCCCAACTTTTATGGAGTTAGCTGGCGAAAAGGCTGTATACCCAAAGAAAATACCAGCGGTTGATGGCATCAGCCTGGCACCGACCTTTCTCGGTCAGTCCCTCAAACGTGCTGACCCCCTGTTCTTTCAATACGGATCTTGGCAGTCCGTCCGGGACGGAAGTTGGAAACTTGTGCAGCGAGGTAAGGATCCTTGGCAGCTTTATGATCTGTCTTCCGATCGTACCGAGACGCATAACCTTGCGGCCAAAGAAACTGATCGGGTCGCCACAATGAAGGCCCAATGGGATCAATGGGCGGAAGAGGTCGGTGCTGCACGAAAGCCATCCAAGAAATCCAAAAAATCTAAAAAATGAAGACCTGGATAACCACCTGCTCTATATTCCTTACCCTTTTCCTTGGGACTCTATCCGCTAAGAAACCCAACGTACTCCTCCTTCTGGTCGATGACCTCAAGCCAGCCATGGGTTGCTACGGAGATGTAAACGCTCATACGCCTCACATGGATAAGTTGGCTGCACGTGGAATGCGCTTCGACCTAGCTTATTGCAATCAAGCGGTTTGTGCGCCTTCAAGATTCACACTCATGCTGGGTTCGCATTCCACATCGACTGGACTCTATGGACTGGGAAATCACTTGAGGAAAACCATTCCAGATGCCGTCACCCTGCCTCAGTACTTCGCTAAGCACGGTTATCGAACAGAGTCTCTGGGTAAGATTTTTCACATTGGACACGGTAATCTCGGAGATCCCGAGTCCTTCGCAACGCCCCATTTTCACGACCTTGTGATCGAGTACCTCGATCCCGCCAGTACCGATGGAGGGAAACTCACTCGCGAGGAAGCTCTGTTCACCAATCAAAAGCTCGGGCAAATACGGTCATTACCGAGGGGTGCTGCTTACGAAGCTCCGGTAGCCAAGGATTCAGACTACGCTGATGGGCGCGTTGCCGCCGAGACGATTCGTCGGCTTGAAGCTGCAAAGAAACGCCGTTCAAGTGAGGATACACCCTTCTTTATCGCGTCTGGTTTCGTGCGTCCACACCTTCCGTTTTCCGCACCCAAACGATACTGGGACCTTTTCGATCCTGCAAAGCTTCCCATGCCTGAATACGAAGAGTATCCCAAGGATGCTCCTGCAGTCGCCCTGAAACGGGGAGGAGAAATTGCCGCCTACAAGCCTGTGCCTACTAGTGGTGCTTACTCAGAAGCCCTCAAGCGAGAACTAATTCACGGATATTATGCCAGCACTGCCTATGTTGATGCTCAGATCGGTAAGGTTTTGGATGCATTGGATCGGTTGGAGCTAACTGAGAATACCATCATCGTGCTTTGGGGCGACCATGGATGGCACCTTGGCGACCTAAATATTTGGACCAAACATACCAATTTCGAGCAGGCCAACCGGATTCCCATCCTTATCTCTGCACCCGGAGTCAAGGCAGGTACTTCAACACGGCAGTTGACGGAGAGCGTGGATATCTACCCAACGATTGCGCAACTTGCAGGTCTTCCCAAACCACAGGTGCCGCAACCGATTGATGGAGTGAGTCTTGTACCCGTATTACAAAATCCAAAGGCTCGTGTTCGTGACCACGCTTACCACGCATACCCACGCGGCAAACTCGGTCGAGCGATCCGAACCGATCGTTATCGACTTGTGCAGTGGCGTAGCCTTCGCAATGCCTCTCAAACCGTTGAACTGGAACTCTATGATTACGCCAATGACTCAGTTGAGCGCAGAAACCTTGCTGCTGAGAAGCCTGAAATCCTCAAGGAACTTCTCAATAAACTAGACCAGTATCCCACACCGGTTGGAGCCAGTTGGGATCAGCAGGACCATTCGCGAATCCAAATTCCTACGCCTCAAATCGCGAACAAGTCCATTCGTATTATTGCCGAAGTGGAAGTGCATAAGCCCAAAGGGGTCGTGATCGCACAGGGTGGACGCGAGCATGGCTATGCACTTCATTTTGTGGGTGGTCGGCCGGCATTTGACGTGCGGGTCAATGGGAAGGTACATCGCCTCATGGCCAAACGTTCTCAGAAAGGGACTTTGAAACTCGAGGCATCCTTTGATGCAGATTCGATGAAACTTGGAGTCAATGGAAAGTTCACCCAGTCCAAGTCACCCGGCTTAATCCCAGTGCAACCCAAGGACGGTCTTGATGTTGGTTTTGATGACCAGTCTGCCGCCGGCGACTACGCCGCGCCCAATCCATTCAATGCAACAATCCTCTCAGCCAAGGTAAAGACGGGGTTGCGTAATTGATACTCGTATTGCACTTGCCAATGCAAATGCGTCGGTGGTAGTCCAATGGCCGTAATGATCCGTGTAACAGCCTCCCTCCTTTTCCTCTCTTCGGCCTGCCTCTTGGCCAAGGAGCACTTGAATGTAATGTTCATCACTCTGGACGATATGAATCGAGATTCCATGGGGGTCTATGGTTCCAAAGTTCCTGGTACGACTCCGAATATGGACAGGTTGGCGAAGGAGGGTCTACGTTTTGAGCATGGTCATGTAACGATTGCGATCTGCCAACCGACGCGGGCGGTTTGGATGACTGGGCGCTACCCACACAATAGTGGGGCGCTTGGCTTCACTAAGATTAAGCCTGATGTGCCCACCCTGCCTGAAACCTTGCGTAAGAAGGGATTTCTGACGGGCATCCTCGGCAAGACAGAGCATGTGGTGCCTTCACGCAATGACGCCTTTGGTTATCGAAGGGATCGTAGTGAAATGATGAATGGTCGCAGTGAGAAGCTCTATGGAGAATTTGCGGCTGAGTTCTTTGGTCAGGTGAAGTCTGCGAAAAAGCCGTTCTTTCTTATGGTCAATGCGCACGATCCGCACCGTCCATTTGATAACCGTAAGCCTGCTAAGGAGCGCAACTTTGAGCCGAAGGCCAAACAGGAGGCTCCGGCTACCAATGGTAAGAAGAAGCGGCGCGCGCGCGGGGATTATCCAGCACCTTCCCGGATCTATCAACCTGATGAAATTGTGATACCTGGCTTTCTGCCGGACCTACCACCAATCCGCGAAGAGATTGCCCAGTATTACAGCTCCGTACGTCGGGCAGACGATGTGGTGGGACGCGTGTTGATGGAATTGGAAAAGGCAGGTTTTGCCGACAACACCTTGGTGATGTTGAAGTCGGACCATGGCATCCCCGTACCATTTGCAAAAACCAATGTATGGCGGCATTCCACTTTGACCCCGTGGTTGGTGCGTTGGCCGGGGGTAGTGAAGCCGGGTACGCATGAGACGGAGCATCTGGTGGCAGGTGTGGATTTTGCCCCGACCATCCTAGATGCCTTGGGCTTACCTCCGATGAAGGGAATGGATGGGCGTTCATTTTTGCCGGTGTTGAAGGGAAAGAAGCAAAAGGGACGTGAGTATGTGTACACCCACATCAATACAATTGCTTCCGGGCGTTCCTACACCATGCGTTCCTTGCAGGGGAAGCGTTATGGCTTTATCTGGAATGGCTGGAGCAATGGGGAGACCACTTTCCGTAATGAATCGATGTCGGGTCTTACCTGGAAGGCGATGGCCAAGGCTGCTGAGTCGGACCCCAAGTTGGCTGCACGCACCAAGCACTACTTGTATCGATCCCCTTTCGAATTCTATGACTACGAAAAGGATCCGGATGCCTTGAACAACCTGATGAGTGCCAAGTCCCAGCAGGAGCGAATTGCTCAATACCGCGGAAAGCTCAGGGAGTTGATGCAGAAGACAAAGGACCATGAGACCCAAAACTATCTGCAGGCCATAAAGAAGCATTCCAAGTAATTCATTCTGCTCCTATTTCAATTATCCACGTACAAGCCTACATCCATTTGCGAATATGAAATCTCCCTCCCGTCTACTCACTGCCTTGCTTGCTGCCGTCCTTCTTTCAGTCGGCCAATTGGCCGCGGCCAAGCCGAATTTTATCATCATCTTCACGGATGACCAAGGCTATGGGGACCTCAGTTGCTTTGGGTCCAAGACCATCAAGACGCCCAATGTCGACCGCATCGCCAAGGAAGGGCGCAAGTTCACGAGCTTTATGGTGGCTTCGCCAGTTTGTACGCCTTCTAGGGCGGCTTTGCTAACCGGTTGCTATCCAAAACGGGTGGGGATGCATCAGCATGTATTGTTTCCTGCATCGACCAAGGGACTGAACGCCAGCGAGCACACGATTGCTGATCATTTGAAATCCCAAGGGTACGCCACCGCTTGTTTTGGGAAGTGGCATCTGGGGCATCATAAAGAAGTCCTGCCTACCTCCAATGGTTTTGATACCTACTACGGAATTCCTTATTCCAACGACATGAATCATCCTGACAACCGTGGCAAGCCGCGCGGTGGATGGGCAGGTATGGATATTTTGTGGAATGATCCGGAGTCCACTTTGACGAAGTGGAAGACTCCGCTTTTTGAGGATGAAAAGATTGTGGAGCTACCTGTGGACCAACGTACCATCACCCGGCGCTGTACCCAGAAGGCGATCGACTTCGTGAAGGCAAATAAGGACAAACCCTTCTTTGTCTATGTGCCGCACTCCATGCCGCACATTCCTCTTTATGTACCTGATGATGTTCGGGATCCGGATCCCAAGAATGCCTACATCAACACCATTGAGCATATTGATACAGAGGTGGGTCGTCTGCTTAAGACCTTGGACGATCTTAAATTGGCCGACAATACCTATGTTCTATACACCACCGATAATGGGCCTTGGTTGCCATTTCGCCACCATGGAGGTTCGGCTGGTCCTTTGCGGGAAGGTAAGGGAACCACCTTCGAGGGTGGTCAGCGTGTGCCTTGTGTGATGCGCGGTCCCGGAATTCCTGCGGGCACGGTCTGTGATGAACTCACGGGGACGATCGACGTACTGCCAACGATTGCGGCTCTTTCCGGTAAGGCTCTGCCCAAGGGTAAAAAGATTGATGGCCTCGATGCTTCCGGCCTTTGGAAGGGGACTCAAAAGAAATCTCCTCGCACAGAATTCCTGCACTACACTTCCCGTGGAGAGATCGAGGGTCTGCGCAGTGAGAACTGGAAAATCCTCGTGAAAAAGCCTCGGCGTGGTAACGCCAAACCACAGGTGATGCTTTTCAACCTCGCAAAAGATCTTGGAGAACAGAATAATCTTGCTGAATCGAAGCCGGATGTGGTGAAGAGACTTCAGGCTCGGATGGCTGAGTTGGATGGAGAGATCACCAAGAACGCTCGTTCTCCTTGGCACAAGGAATAGGGCACTCTCTGTTCTGATGAGATCTGTCTTTTCTTACTCTTTTCTCTTACTGTCCTTAGCTCCAATATCTGGGGCTAAGGAGTTGCCCAAGGCTTTATTGATCGGGGATTCGATCTCGATTGGTTACACACCGCACGTTATTGCTGCGCTCAAGGGTAAGGTGGATGTGAAGCACCACAAGGGGAATGCCCAGCATACTGGTACCGGCCTCAAAATGCTGGATCGTTGGGTTGGGCAAACGGATTGGGATGTCATACATTTCAACTGGGGTTTATGGGACCTGTGCTACCGGCATCCGGAGTCCAAGAATCAGGGGCGTCGAGATAAGGTGCGTGGCACACTCACAATGTCTTTGGAGGCTTATGAGAAGAATCTTGAGCAGTTGGTGGTGCGGCTTAAAAAGACTAAGGCTCGATTGATCTGGGCGCACACCACCACGGTGCCAAAAGGTGAGGCGGGGCGGAAGCTCGGAGACGATGACAAGTACAATGCTGCGGCGGCTCGTGTCATGAAGAAGCATGGGGTCGAGATCAATGACCTCAACGCTTTGACGGACTCGTTTGGGCCAGAGCTATTTGTGAAGCCCGGTGATGTGCATTACAAATCCGAGGGTTCAAAGAGGCTAGGGGAGGCAGTGGCTGCAAGGATTTTACAAGCCCTAAATTGATGGCGAAATCGTCCACTTTCTGAAAAAAATAGATTCCTTAGGGGTAATCTCTTGGGGCAGTGCTATTGAGATGTTATCTCTGTTCTGATTCGCAATCCCCTCTCATTAATTCTTTGGCTCGTTTTGCTGGGCGTTATAGCTCATGCGAAGCCCAATGTGGTCATACTGTTTACCGACGATCAGGGTACCATCGATGCCGGTTGTTACGGAGCTAAGGGTTTAAAGACACCTCACATTGATAAGCTGGCTGCCACCGGGGTACGATTCACTCAGGCGTATGCACACACAGTATGCTGTCCGGCTCGGGCAGCGTTGCTGACGGGTCGTCACCCTCAACGCGGTGGTGTGCATCATTGGACTCAGGGAGACATGAACGCTTCCAAGGGGATCAATATGGCCTTGGAGGAAGTGACTTTGGCTGAGGCTCTGAAGACTGCAGGCTATCGAACGGCATTGTATGGCAAGTGGCACCTTGGTGCG
Organism: uncultured Opitutia bacterium; assembly: GCA_913048125.1. GTDB lineage: Bacteria > Verrucomicrobiota > Verrucomicrobiia > Opitutales > JABJCN01 > JABJCN01. The sequence continues at coordinate 7,012 of CAJWWL010000173.1, forward strand.
CATCGTGACTATGGTCCAAAAAAGCAGGGCTTCGATGAGTTTTTTGGAATTCGCGACGGTTTCATCGATAACTACAACCATTACTTCCTGCACGGCACTGGGTTTCATGACCTCTACGAAGGCACCACTCCCGTAGAGGCACCGGGTGAGTATTTCCCTGAGTTGATGGTTCAGCGTTCGTTAAAATTCCTCGATGAGAATAAGGATCGGCCCTTCTTCTTATATGTGCCTTTTAACATTCCTCATTATCCGGAGCAGGCGCTCAAGCAGCATGAGGCTTTGCACAAGCATATTAAAGATCCCGCTCTTCGCTCTTATGCGGCGATTATGAGCACGACCGACCACTACATCGGGCAGATCGTAGAGAAGTTGGAGGCATTGGATCTCAGAGAGAATACCATCCTCATCTTCATGAGTGACAACGGACATTCGGAGGAGACGGGCAATCGGATCCGAGTCGATGGGCACAAGAGTGGTTACCCTAAGGGGCATTTCTATGGTGCAAGTGGCGGGGGTTCTGCTGGTCGGTGGTTGGGTCGAAAGGGTACATTTCTGGAAGGTGGCGTGCGCGTCCCTGCGATCATTAGCTATCCGGCCCAGTTACCACAGGGTGCGGTGCGCAATCAGATCATAACGGCCATGGATTGGTTCCCCACCTTGCTCGGATTGTGTGGGGTGAAGCAAACTGCTGATGCTCCGGAGTTGGATGGGTATGATTTGCTTCCAATCATACGGGACGCCGATGCTCCTTCGCAGCATAAGACTCTTCATTTTGCCTGGGGGCGTGGATGGGCGGTACGGGAAGGGGACTGG
>CAJWWL010000174.1 GCA_913048125.1 uncultured Opitutia bacterium
CCGGTCTTTTTCATGCCAATCATTAGTCTCATGAGAAATTACATCCTTACACTTTTCCTTCTTGCAGCATCACTTAAGGCAGCGCCACCTCCAAACTTCGTTGTTATCTTTATTGACGATATGGGTTACGGCGACATCGGTCCCTTTGGCTCCAAGCTTAACCGTACGCCTAACCTTGATCGCATGGCTAAGGAAGGTCGTAAGCTTACCTCTTTCTACGTGGCTTCGCCTGTGTGCACTCCCTCTCGCGCAGCCCTTATGACAGGTTGTTATCCTCAACGCGTTGGGTTAGCTAGGGGTTCCGGTCACATTGTGCTTTTCCCCGGCGACCCTCATGGTCTGCATCCGGACGAAGTTACGATCGCCGAGACCCTAAAGTCGGTCGGTTATGCAACAGGTTGCTTTGGAAAGTGGCACCTCGGTGATCAACCCAAGTTTTTGCCCACTGCACAGGGTTTCGATGAATACTATGGTATTCCATATTCCAATGACATGTGGCCTCCTCTAGGCCGCTTCAAATGTCCGGACCTGCCAATAGTTCGTGGCACCAAGGTTGTCGAATTGGTCAAGGACATGGAGGGACAGGCAACTCTTTGCAAAAAGTTCACTGATGCCGCTACTAACTTCATCCGCCAAAGCAAGGAAGCTGAAAAACCTTTCTTTGTGTACCTTCCCCACGCCTTTGTGCACAGTCCGCGTAAAGCCTCGCCTGAGTTCATGGCCCGCGCCAAGACAGTGGAGCAGGCGCAGGTTGAAGAGGTTGACTGGAGTGTGGGACAAGTGCTCGATACAATCCGGCAAGAGGGGTTGGCTGAGAACACACTCGTCCTATTCACTACGGACAATGGACCCGCTGGCGGGCTATCAGCTGGTCCGTTACGTGGCCGAAAGGGCTCGTCCTTTGAAGGTGGCCAGCGTGTTCCTACTGTTGTCTGGTGGCCCGGCACAATTCCAGCGGGAAGTCAGACCGATGCTCTTACCACAGCCATGGACCTTCACCCCACGTTCGCCAAACTTGCCTCTGCCAAGATGCCTTTAGACCGCGTCATTGATGGCCGTGATATTAGCCCAATCCTCCTCGGTGAATCTGGTGCCAAAACTCCTCACGACCGTTTCTTCTATCAGCAGGGAGGTCGCCTCGCTGCCGTACGTTCGGGTGACTGGAAGCTTTTCCTAAACGGCCAACTCTACAATTTACGCAAAGATCTCAAGGAATCTAAGAACGTGGCTTCTCGCTACCCTGGCGTAGTAAATAGACTGCAAGGCTTACTTAATGAATTTCGCCGAGACCTCTCTCAAAATAGTCGCCCAGTAGGCATCGATAAGAACTCACGCACACTCGTACCCAGACCTGGCGCAAAAGGGGAGGATGCCTACAGACCGACTCTCTCTATCAAGTGAACGCGATATAGCTAGTACCGTAAACGCTTGAGATCTCGTTTGGCAGAAGACTTCTTTTTCTCTCCGTATCTTGCTTACAAAGTTTTTTTGGTCCCAAGATCAAATCACGGGCTTGACCCAAATTAAAAATCCTAACGGACTAGACATATGAAAACCTGTATACTCTTCTCGGCTTTGGCCGCATCCTTCGTCCTTGCGCAAGCCAAGGACAAGCAAAGCATTAGTGCTGTTGTCTCCCTATTCAATGGAAAGGATCTCACTGGTTGGATGGGCGCAAAGTACGAGGCGAAAGACGGAGTTCTTACTTGCCGCGGTGGCCATCTTATCACCGAGAAACAGTATACTAATTACGTTTTTGAGTTTGAATTCCTTCTTCCACCCGGCGGCAATAATGGACTTGGTATCCATTACCCTGGTAAGGGTGGTCCTTCATCCTCCGGAATGGAGCTACAAATCCTCGACAACCATCATCCCAAGTATGCGAAACTGGTCGATTCCCAGTACCACGGCTCGCTTTACAAATTGAAGGCGGCTAAGCGGGGCCATCTGAAGTCCGCAGGTGAGTGGAACCGACAGAAAGTCACCGTAAATGGCCCCAGCGTAAAAGTAGAGCTAAATGGTACTCTTATACTCGACGCTAATCTGGATAAAATCAACGAGGAGAAACCCAAGCACAAGGGCGCTCAGCGGCGTAGCGGGCACATTTGTTTCTGTGGGCACGGAAGCCCGGTGAAATTCAAGAACATCACGATTAGAGAACTACCCGGTCAGGGTAAGTCTTAGATTGGGTATGACCAAATCTTTTAAGCCTTCCCTTGGCTTTATCTGAAGAGTCCCCTCAAGCTTTCATCTGCTGGTACTTTAAACCGAAACTTTTTTAACGAAAGGATGGATTTCAATACCGGCGTTTTTACGAAGTGGTTGGTGAAGGTGTTCAAGTCTTGTTCGCCTATCTCTTCCTTTTCCTTAAAGATGAGGATTAGCTGTTTCCTAATCCGAGTTTATCTATTCGGACTTCTTGCCAGCCTTTCGGTAGCTCATCTTTTTTCAAAATCGAGGCCTGATGTCCTCTTCATCGTTATCGACGATCTGAACAACTGGATAAGCCTACTTGATCAAGACGCCCCGATCGCCACACCCAACCTTGAGCGACTCGCTAGACGGGGCATGTTATTCACCCGTGCCTACTGTGCATCTGCGGCATGCAATCCGTCTCGAGTCGCTACTTTGACTGGTCTTCGACCATCCTCATCTGGTGTCTACGGAAACCGAAGTGACTGGCGCCGAGCTCTCCCTAAACGCCGAACTCTGATGCAACATTTTAAGGAGGGAGGTTATCTTGTTCGCGGTGCTGGAAAAATTTTTCATCACCATTTGGGTGGCGCCTTCCATGACAAGGCATCCTTCGATGATTTTCAACCCATGGCACCGCAAAATATGCCGCCAAAAAAACTCAACGGTGCTTTGCGTTATGGTTCCCGAAACACCGACTGGGGCGTCTGGCCTAACAAGGAGAGTGACACCATCGACTCTCAAACTGTAGACTACTGCATTCAGACATTGCTCGAAACGCCCAAGGAGCAACCTCTTTTTCTAGCCTGCGGCATCTTCAAACCACACTCACCTTTTTTTGCGCCGCCGGGGTATCAAGAGGGACTCTCCAAAATGCCCTTGCCTGAACGCAAGGAAGACGATTGGGCTGACCTTCCCACTGGTGCAAAGCGATTGATGGCTCGCACAAAATGGTTCTGGACAGGAATGCAGGGGGTAGAACGGAAGTCGCCTGGAGCCTATGCAGAATTCGTCCGAGCCTATGCGGCTTGTTCACGGTTTGCAGACGCGCAGGTTGGACGTTTGTTGGATGCTCTGGATCGGAGTTCACGTAGAGACAATACCTTGATTGTACTCTGGTCCGACCATGGTTTTCATCTTGGAGAGAAAGACCATATTGAGAAATTTGCCCTCTGGGAGAAGAGTAATAATATTCCATTTGTTTTGGTAGCACCTGGTATAACAAAAGCAGGCGGAAGGTGTTCCGCGTCCCTAGATCTCACTGTGATCTATCCGACATTGCTGGAACTCTGCGGGTTGCCCCCTGAGTCCAAATGCTCTGGGCGTAGCATTGTACCGCTTCTCAAAAATCCCCAAGTACAATGGGACTATCCCGCGGTCATGACCTATGGTCGTGGTAATCATGCTGTACGAACACGAGACTGGCGCTACATCAGATATTCCGACGGATCGGAAGAACTTTACAAGCATCCCGAAGACCCCCACGAATGGTACAACCTCTCCGGTAAACTGGAGTATCGATCCATCATAGAAGCTCATCGCAAGTGGATTCCCCAAAATGAGGTTTCCCCTGTTCAGGATTTGCGCCGTTGAATAAAATTTAAGACTAGAGGTACTAACTTTTGGTCACCTAAGTCCTTTGAAATACTTCTTTGGTCCAGTAAGTGTTTCAAAAGTTCAAACTCATACCTGTGGGGTGTGAGGCTTCGGTTCCTCGAATCAGAAAAGTCGTTGATGTTCGGTTTTGGGGTGAACTGGTCTTTTCCTACTTTGACTTTAATCCTACCGTGTTAACAGCAACCACCTCATAGTCTTTTGATGTGGTATTTAGATCCTTTAAACGAAACTCCATTTTGATAAGGGGAGCAACCGGAGTATCACTGTAAAGAAGACCTTGGAAAACAGGGCGTCCGAACTTGTTAGTTGATTTTTCCGGAATCCTGCCAACTTCTTTGCCTTTGCAAAGGATTATGAAGTGGGAAAGTCCGCTCTCAATATCAGCTTCGGTCTCCCAAGTAAGCTTTCCTCCTGATATTTTAATCCTTTTTGGAGCAGGTGGAGGAGTGGAATCAGGGATTTTGGTGTCGCGAATGTAATGCATCCATTTTCGCGCGATGGTGGCGTTTGGCAGCCAGATCGTTTCAACAGAATTTAGATCTGACTCATCTGCTGGAACTGCTTCTTTTCCGAGTATTGGAGCAAGCCATGCATTCTCCATCGGCATTGGCTTGAGAGCCTTCCCTGCCTTGTCAGGGAGTCGGGCGGACAGACAGGCATCTAGCCAAGGAATGGCCATGTAGCGTTGGTTTCCGCATTCGTGTGCGGAGAGCGGGTCAACAGCCAGACCAAGTAGTCCCCCACGTTTGCGAATTTCGATTATGAAGGCCTTATTCATGGGCCAAACTCGTGCGAAGCGGCCTTCCTTCTCCGTGACGCCCTCTTTCGTGCCGGGGTTACACATCATGGGGACATTGAGTGCTGCTTCTGGTAGCTGATGGGGTAGGACAGTTGGGCGTTCTGGATTGAGAGTGAAGGAGGGTACTCCAGAACGTAACCACGCGCCCACCACTCTCTTTGGGTGTAGCATCACCATACCCCCTGCCCAGTGACCACCTCCACTGTGTCCCCAGAGGGCCCAAGGTACTGTAGCCAGTTCGGGATGACCGCTCAGCTTAGCTAGGTCAATGAGTGCTTTGTGAAATGCTTGGCTGGAGCCGTTCCTTGGGTCACACCACATTTGACAATTTGCCTTTTGTGGTTGCTCGTAGGATGGAGATAGGAGTGCGCAATTATGCTTTTGCGCCAAAGCCTGCCAATGCAGGTCAAAAGCTCCAGTCTGTCCTGATCTACATGAACCTTCGCCGCATCCGTGCTGGTGTACAATCACTCCCCGTAGAGTCTTCACGCCTTCGGGTATCCACACCGTGTATTGCACAGCAAAAATCAACTCGCCAGGCTTTTCAGATGCATCGTATCTAACCCTGTAGTAGGGTGGTCTAGCTTCCGGAGGTTTGTCATAGGGTGCATTTTGGGCATTAAGCTCAACGAGTAGCAGAGGGAGCATTAGCAGAATACGCATTTGTGAGTGTGTTGGGGATTCTGACTACACGGTCAACTCGCAATCTGTTGTTGAGGACTTGCCTCAGCCTGTAGATGTATACAAAACATATTCGTTGATGATGTTTCGCCTGCTCCCATTTTTATTTGCTCTGACTTTGTCTGGCGCGAACCGGCCCAATGTTCTATTCATCGCTGTGGATGACCTTAATGACTGGGTCAACTGTATGGGAGGTCGTAAGGGTGTCCTTACGCCCAATATTGATCGATTAGCTGCGCGCGGTGTCTTATTCACAAATGCACATTGCTCAGCTCCGTCTTGTAACCCATCCCGAGTTGCGGTGATGACCGGGGTTGCTCCGTGGTCTTCTGGTATCTACAATAATGGCCAAGACTGGCGCCAAAGTCCTCGCCTAAAGAATGCCGTGACCCTTCCCGAGCATTTTAGGTCAGGTGGATATGAAACCTATGGTGGTGGCAAAATTTTTCATGCTTTATCTTGGATCAGCGATGGTTACGGCAAACAACAAAATGAGTCCAAGATTTGGGATAGTTATTGGCCCCAAGCTGACAATCCTATGCCAGAACCTCTCTGGCCCAAGGCTTCCAACGCAAAACGAGGCGATAACGGATACCTCTATTCTAAACCTATTGCAGTGGGTAAAGACTTGAAAGGGCGTCCTCCTCACTTCTTCGATTGGGCTCCAGATGACCAACCTGAATTTGAGACGGCTGATTACAAGGTCGTTGATTGGGCAGCGAAGCAACTTTTACGTCCACGTAAGAGACCTTTTTTCCATGCTGTTGGGATATTTCGCCCGCACATACCATGGTATGCACCCCAAAAGTACTTTGACCTTTATCCTGAGAATAAGGTTTTCCTCCCCAAGGTTTTAGACGGAGATCTAGATGACGTACCTAAGCGTGGACATTCTGGCATCCGTAAGTCCTGGCATAAATGGCTGATGGAGAATGACGAGTGGCAAGGTGCCGTGAGAGGGTATCTTGCCTCGATCAGCTTTGCGGATGCTCAAGTGGGTCGTCTCCTCGATGCGCTTGATGCGAGCCAATACGCAAAAAACACGATCATCGTCCTTTGGTCAGACCATGGCATGCACATCGGGGAAAAGCAGCAGTGGGAGAAGTTTACGCTCTTCGAGGAGTCCACTCGTATTCCTCTTGTTATTGTGGCTCCAGGAGTTACGAAAGCAGGTAGTGTGTGCAATCGTCCAGTCAGTCTAATTGATCTCTACCCGACCTTGAATGAGCTTTGTGGCCTCAAATTACGGGACGATCTTAATGGTTTGAGCTTAGTTTCTCTTCTACGTAATTCAAAGGCCAAATGGGAGCGTCCTGCTATCACCACATGGGGGCGCAATAACCACTCTGCGCGGGGTCTGCGCTACCGGTACATCCTTCACCCCGATGGTTCTGAACAACTTTACGACCACCAAGTCGATCCTGATGAATTCCATAATATCGCCGATCAACCCGGGACTGATGCTATTAAAGATCGACTTGCCCAATGGCTGCCAACTCAAAGTGCTCCGCCAGTTTCAAACAAGAACTAACCTTCAATCCAAAAAATCCAAATACCACCATGCGATACCGAATCGACCGTCTGCATATTCTTCTCTTCCTTGGAATCCTCATTTCTTTTACACCACTCACAGCTCGTGAGCGTAGCAGTGCTGAAGGCGATCTAAAACCTTACTTGAGTGAGCCAGTCCTTGATATTGTTTCGGTTCACAAGGGCAACCGCTTCCCTAATATTGTAGTTGCTATGGACGGAACGCTGCTTGCCGTTTGGAACGGGGTAGTCGTAAAGCGGAGCGAAGACGGTGGGAAAACTTGGGGTGAAACGATTTCTGTCGGTAAGGGTTTTATGGGCGGCGGGGTCACTGTCAACGAGCGCAATGGAGAGATTATTGCGTTCGTCGAAGAGCGCCATCCACCATCACCTTTGACGCTCTATCGGAGTACGGATCACGGTAAAAGTTGGACCAAGATGGATGCTGAAATTAAGGCAGACAGTAATGGGAACCTCCCATCCTCACACATGAACGAGCACGGGATTACCCTTCGTCACGGCAAGCACGCTGGACGGCTCCTACGTCCTGCGCGGTGGTATGCTGGTCAGAATCATCGTAGCAAGTGGCCAGAGCACTACACGAATGCCATATACAGCGACGATGGTGGTAAGACCTGGGGAACCAGTGAGCCTTTTCCCGCTCTCGGGACTGGGGAAGCTACCCTCGCCGAGTTGGCTGATGGACGTATTTACTACAACACCCGCCGCCATTGGGCAGAGGAGGGTGCCAATCCTCGTCGCCGCTGGCATGCATGGAGTGAAGATGGGGGAGTGTCCTGGAAGGATTTTTCAATTTGCGAAATCCTTCCTGATGGTCCGCAAAATACGAATTACGGCTGTATGGCTGGTCTCACCCGTCTTGCTGTAGATGGTCGAGATATTATCGTTTACTCTAACTGTGACAGTGGAG
>CAJWWL010000175.1 GCA_913048125.1 uncultured Opitutia bacterium
TAATCAAAACGGCTGACTTCATGATAGTATCCCGTCAAATCCTCGCGGGTAATGGGCGTATCGACCATATAGGGAGGAATGATTACTTCCTTGGGGTCGTATCTCGGAGCTTCTTCAGTGATACTCCATGCTCGATGGGCGTCCGTCGATGCGAACCAAAAGAAGAAGGGCTTGTCCTTCGGGCGTTCCCTGACGTGCTCCACCCAATCCTTCTCCTTGCCCGGACCGCCCCCGCCGGTAATACGGTCGAAGGATCGATCCTTGTTACCGAACATGTGATTCTTTCCCGAAAGGACAGTGTAGTAACCGGCTTCCCTAAGGAGTTCGGGAAAACGAACTTGTTCCTGAGGCAAACGGACGTGGAGCTCGGGAGCTCCCGTATTGTGAGGGTAGCGACCGGTAATGATGCTGCATCGGGAAGGGCTGCAGCTACTTGTGGTCAGGTAGGCGTTTTCGAAGCGCATGCCCTTCTTGGCCAAGGCGTCGACGTTGGGCGTTTGGATGACGGGATGCCCGTAGCATCCGAAATCCTCTTGGGAGACGTCGTCGGCAATGAAGAAAACGACGTTCGGTTTGTTCGCCAGGCTAGATGAATAAAGTAGAAAGGCCGTGCAAAAGAGGTAAAGGAAGTGCTTCATGATTTAAGTAATCGAGGTAAATGGGAATAGGGAGGAAATGATTTATTTCTTCCAAACAAAGCCTGGTGGGCGGAAGGCCTTTAACGGACGGTCGTTGCTGAGCTTGGGTCCGGGCGTGGTCCGCCCGTCCTCCACGATCTTCGCGTAGGCTTTGATCATTTTCTGTGCCTGCCCGAAATGGGACTTGGCCAAATTTTGCTTTTCAGCTGGGTCAGACTTGAGGTCATAGAGCTGTATAAATGCAGGGTTCTCCAACTCCTTGTGGTTCTTGGGTTTTTTACCAAAGTTGATGATAGCCTCCTTCCACGCATCTTCAGACCTTGGCTCCGTATAAAAGGGACCGGAGCTTCCACTTCCGGGCCCGAAGATTAGTTTCCAGTGGTCCTCATAATAGACGTCCGCCCGGGAACCTCGAGCAAGAAGGTGGTTTCTTGTCTGCGCTTTCTGATTTTTCAGGTAAGGCAAAAAACTGATGGAGTCTGGTGCTAAAGATGGATCAAGATTGACGCCAACAATCTCTGCCCAGGTCGCCATCAGATCCACCAGACCGACGAGTGAATTATTTTCAATACCAGACTTGATAACCCCAGGCCAAATTGCGGCTAATGGAACCCGCAATCCCCCCTCATAACCAGAAAACTTGTACCCCCTCCAAGGTCCCCGACTGTAATGCCCCTGCTTCTCCATCACTTTCATTTGGTTAGCAATGGCCTTACGCTCAGGCCCCGAGTAGTGTCCAGGGCCATGATCAGAGGAGACAATCAACAAGGTATTCTTCTCTAGACCAGCCTTACCGAGGTGTTCACGAATTCGCCCGATACAGGCATCTGTATTCATGACAAAGTCTCCGTATATGCCAATGGGGCTCTTGCCTTCGAAATCGGGTTCGGGCGAACTAGGTGTGTGTGGAGCCGTCAGCCCGACAAATAGAAAGAAGGGCTTTTCATTCTTCGCCTCAGCAGAAATGAATTTCCCGGCCTCGTCACAGAAAGTCGATAACACTTCGGTATCCAGAAAATCCTCTGCTGCTGGGCCAACCCGATTGAAAGCGCTCCATCCTTTTTGAGCTGTTACCTTACCCTGCCAATCTTTTCCTTTGATGTAGGCGTAGGGGAACATGTCCAGAGAACCGGGTAGAAAAAAGCAATGATCAAATCCGTAATCTGTCGGGCCGACTGCAATGGGTTTCTTAAAATCTGTGTTCTCGGGACCTTGTATCTTGCCGTCCTTTGTGGTCATGCGCGTGCCCAAGTGCCATTTGCCAACGTAGCCAGTCGAGTATCCACCCTTCCGAAACATCTTTCCCACGGTATGCTGGCTAGTCGGGAAGCGCAGACCGATGAAGCCCCATGGACCACCTTGCTCCCCTTTGCCAAACCGAAAAGCATAGCGGCCCGTCATGATGGAAGTCCGGCTGGGCACGCAGACGGAGTCAGTTACATGGGCATTGGTGAATTTGATGCCCTCTTTGCAGAGGCGGTCGAAATGTGGGGTTTCGACCTTGGACTTATCTCCACCGAACGCTTTTACATCACCGTAGCCAAGGTCGTCAGCGAGTATGAAAACAATATTAGGCCTTTGGGTAGAAGAAAAGACGGTATGAAGGGCAAAGACGAAGATGAGCGCGTGACAGCAAAATTTCATGAAAATAATCTTTAGGACAGGAAGGAAAAACTCATTTCGAGATAGGCTCAACACCGTTTACATACAAGACATTGTAACCCCCATCCTGATTACTATCCTTAGAACTCCAACCGTCGGAAGCATTTTTGGCGAGGTAGAAACGGCAGGTCTGTCCCACCTTAGGTTGGGGGTCATAGGATTGACCTCCAGGAGGTGGAAGCCCAATTCCTTTCCAGGACCTACTCCAGTAGCGGGCGTAGACTAAATTTTCGGCAATCTTACCTTTCTCAATCCTTTTGATTTTAACCTCCGCAACCTTGCGATCATAAACATAACCGCTTACGAGCGGAATCCCCTCACTCTGCTTGTAGGAGTATATCGCCTGCACGTTCCCTACCACGATATGCGTGGCAATCTTTTCAAGTTGCTGTTTTGAGGAAGGAGCCTTCGCAGACCAAATTGGGGAAAAGACAAAGAAAGAAACCAAAAAAGTAATGATATTTCTTGGTATCACTGTTAGGTTCGTTCAAGTGATTTAATGAATTGCCGAAAGCCGCTGATAGTTATCAAAATTTTCCTGGCTTGATTCGGTGATGAATCTTGAGGCCGTATTTCGATTCCACCTTGACCGCATTATTTTTCTCATATGCAGGACCACTTTTCTGGTAGTAGGACACCTCAAGGTTCGCATCGTCAATCCAGCGGACATCAATGTCAAAGAATGCCATCCATGTTTTATGCTTTCCCATCAGCACATCGCGTGTGTCGAGTTGATCGTCCACCTTACGAAGGTTTGCGTTGAAAAAAAAGTAGCCAGCGGCTCCACCTCCCGAACAGGAAAAGCTAGTTGCAACAAACTTCCCGTTAGGAGATTTCTCCTCCTGCAGAATCTCAATATCATCGTTTTTGCTCCCGCCAAAATTGACGCAACCAGTAAAAAATAAAACCAAAAGGAGTAGAACTGAAGACAGGTTTAGAAAGGCTAATTTTGCAGTATTTTTTTTCATAAGTATTTAGAAGGTTTCCAAACTAAACTTTAATTCGGGAACAAATTTGGTCGCCCGATAATTTAAATGATTTCTGAGAACTCTGTGTAAGACGAAGGCAAAATATTTGTCAGAAACCTGTCATTGCGAATGCACTGGGTATTGGATTTAGGGAATTGCCTGAAACATTTGATTGATCTTCAACTTGCCGCCAACGAACTCAACCTCCATGTCGAAGAAGCCGGATCCGGGTCCTCCCTTGTGGGGAAAGCCTGCGGATATAGCTTCGCCACGTTTACTGAATTGGCTAGGTTTGGTCCAGTCGACTTGGCGCAAAAGACCCTCGTTGATCCTTGGCCCGGGACTGTAGGTAAACTTGCCAGTTAAGAAAAGACCAAGCATAGCCTCACAATCCTTGATCTCAACTCCTCGGATCGAACCGCAAAGGTAATCCATTTTGCCAACCTTGAGAATAGTCTTTTTTCTTTCGTAAGCCTTTCCGGCCCAAAAGTCACCCATCTGAACATCGCCCTTGCGTGGGCCGCCGCCAGGATGAAACCATGGCTTGTAGTTAACACTTAGTACCTTGTAAGAAACTTCTCTTCCAATGGTTGCCTTGGTACCATCCACCCGGATGCCTCGCGCTTGGCTGGGATAAAAGTTCACAGTAGTAATTCTAGCGACTTTCTTGAGCCCTTGCTTTTTGGCTAAAGAAATTACGGTCTCTTCCTGAGCATCTGTTAGTTTGCCCGCCTGATAATCACGCTCGATCCCATCAGCTTGGACCACGATGGACGCCTCCTTAGCTTTTTCGGCACTAGGAAGAGGAATGGCTACCGCCTGTATTGGGAAATAAAGAGAGAGGGGAAAAAGAATGAAGAAAGTGTAATTGCTCATGGAGAATGGGGTTCGTGCTTGGAAGGTTAAGGTCGACCAGATTTCAGACTACGTGCATCACCAATCCCATCAATATGAATCCGGATTCCATTGAGGAAAACCTTGATTTCGTCTTTGCTGGTAATGGAGAGGGTGAACTCTCCATGCTTCTCTTCGGGATGATCTAAAATGAAACGAAACTGGTAATTACTAATGACCCGAACCTTACATTTGTGGCTTCTAATTGAAGGTACTCCTGTTCCACTACGGATCCATTCTACAATGTATTCTTGTTTCCCCTTGCGTCCCTTAAGCAAGGTGAAGGACTGACCGGCGAATGCATCCTCGATGTGTATCCGCTTTCCAATCAATGAATCAATGGTAGGCCGTTCATCACCAAAACACCAAGTATTCAGACTGATTAGAATCATTCCCATGAATAACGTTTTCATAGCTTTGAATTACTTCGAAGGTTTGTAGGGTTCTTAGTTTACTTCAGAGACTGTATTTTCTCGTCATTAGGAAACAGTTTCTTGACCAACGAGAGCAGTTTTTTCGGCTTGAAGAAACTTTGCCCAACGACCTTACCGTCCATGTAGTACCTTAACTCGCTACAGGAGAAACAAACAAGAAGATCGACCCTCGTCTTTTTGTCTTTGAAACGGAAAGCGATTCCAGGGCGAAAAAGACAATCAGGTGGCACCTCGTAGCGAAAATAAGTGTTCGGATTTTCAATAATCGAAGATAGTTTTTGTCGTATCCCGAAGGTCAATTCCTCCGCTTCGGAAAGAATTGCATAGCCATGTAATTTAGGGCCCTCCTTATCACTGCCCTCCCCTGGATAGGAATCGTCCACCCGGTAAACTGCGCAAGTCATGTGGGGATTGGTGAAGGAAGTTGTGGATATTGCCTTCTTCATCGCGACATTTTCCCAGTACGACTTCTGACAAGAAGAAAGGGTAAAAAGACCTAGAATTACAACGCCTAGGATAGGGTTAGTTTTCATCTGGGTTTTGGTTAAAATAAAAAGTCATATCTACAGGTGCAAATACGGGATGGCCTACATCGTAAAAGTGTAGACGTATATGTAGCCATTTGACTCATCCAGAGCCATCCATCCATTCGCTCGGCTAAAGTATTTTTTGGTTTGGTAGAGTTTGAGTTCCTTAAAAACTGGTTCCTGAATCCACCACACCATCTTATCCAATGGCTCTGAATAATAATCAGTACTGTTTAGAGGTCCACTAAGCCCTGCAGTCCATTTAAACATATCATTAGGAGCCACTTTTAACCTAGCATAGAATGAGTAATCAGCCGGCCCCAAACGACCATCTCCGTCTTTATACTCAACGAACTCAGCCTTAAGTATTTTGGAAGGCAGTTCGGAACTTCGGGCGATGGTGCGCTCCATTGCGTCAACGGCTTCTTGGCCAGATGAAACCTGATGAGATTCATTCTGACATCCAGCAAAGAGCAATGCACAAAGCGTAAAACACAATTGAGAAAAAGAGACTGATTTGCGTGGAGATACTTTCATCGTTTTATTATCGGAAACCTTGTACCAAGGAGCTCGAAGAAAGGCAGGCTAATTAAAGTCCTCTAGCGCGCAACCTTCCAGCCTCCACCCATTAGTAGGAGCTGCGCTTTTGGGGCGGCCTTTTTTCCAGCTAATACCTTGAGGGAAAGATTGTAAGTTTTCCCTTTTTCCACCGTGAATATGGTCTTCCTAGTGTAGAGGTCGCTTTTTGATGCACCTACTGACCCCGACCAGATCCACCGGTTTAAAGGAGCTTTCTCGACGAAGACTTGTTCTCCGTCCTGATCGTCGAGAGACAGTTCGACGACAAGATCCCCAGCTTTGAAATCGGTAGGTGCTCCAAAAGTCGGAAGCGGATGAGAAATCCGAAGATAACATACGAATTCAACTTCAGGAAGACCAATCAGGTCATGTTCAACATGAAAAGCCTTATCCAGATCGACCTCGCCTAGATCGAGAACAAACCGATTAATTCCCGCCTTTCGCCCATAATCTGAAAACTTACCATCACCTTGGTAAGAAAGGTCAGGGAATATTCTGTCCTTACCAAAACGTGCTCGATTGCTGTCAGCAAAGGAGATTCTGCCATGGTCCGTTTTGTTTATGCACGAAGAAAAGAGTAGCAGCACAAAGCACAGAAAGAAGGGAGTAGGTAGTTTGATCATGTGATAAGATTTGCAGGATTTTTCACTTACCAGTGGGGTTAGATTTCATCGCCTTTTTTTCCACCAAGTTTACGAAGAAGTTGAGCAGTTTTGTTGCGACCGTTCGCCAAGGCTTCATCAAGTGGAGTTTGGCCTTTCCCATTGAGTTCATTTACATTTGCTCCATTGGTAATCAGAAGTTGAGAAACCTCAGACGCATGTTTTTCGGAATAACTCCGAACCGCTTGATGCAAAACTGTTTCTCCTATTTTCTCACGGTACGGTTTGTTATCATTTAGCATACTTCCCGATTTAAGTTTCACGTTTACATCAGCCCCTCTGACTAACAGCAACTTGGTTAAGCCCAAATACATTTCATAACTTTTTGGGGCCCCTTGAGCCGCACCGTGTGCTGCCGAAAATAATGATGTTTCTCCCGTACGCTTTGTCTTGGCATTCACATCAGCCCCTGCATCCATTAACAATTCAGCGGTTTCCTTATTACTCGCCAGATGCAATGGGGTATGATGAGTGTCATCGGTTGCCTTTACGTTAGCACCTTGGTCAAGCAGGAGTTGCACCATCTCGATATTATTTCCTTTCCAGTCGCTGTTCACGGCATGGTGTAAGGGAGTCATACCCGGTTCATCCTGAAGATTCACGTTACCGCCTTTATCCAGAAACGCTTTTACAGCAACCAAATCACCAGCATTTACGTGAGCGAGAAATTTCGCTTGCTTGCGACCAAGGTAAACAGAGTCAGAATGAAAGTCACAACCTGACAATAGAACAAGGAGATATAGAGTAAGCGCACTGAGTTTCATGCACTATTGGATATTGAAATTCATCTATCGTTCAAAGGCATAAGGTTAGAATTCAAGGTAACTGGGTAAAAAAACAAATACCTGCCTAGGTCCAATAAACTCACAAGATTCAGGAACAAAGTCTTTAGAATGGAGATTTTGGAGGATCTCCCTCGGTTCCAAAGTAAGAGAAGGTGGAGGCATAATGCTGCACTCCATCAATAGATTTCTCCCTAAAACCTATAAATTTACCGAAAATTGAGTAGGTGAGCTCAAATTCTATGACAATTTCCTTCTGTGCTTTATTTTCCAAATGCTCGATTAAGGCGTTAGAAAAATGTCCAACCTTGTGACCGGGAAAATTCACAAATTCAAATTCGACCAAAAAGTGCCCATCATTGTCTTGGTCTCGGTCTACTGCCCATGTCATCTCATATTCTTTGACCTCCTTTTTTTCTAAAGCTGAGCAGCCAGCAAGAAAAGGGATTAAGGGGGCTATTATTAGCAAATTTACGATTTTCATGTTAAGTGCTTTAGATCCCGAAGTTTGTTATTTGTATTG
>CAJWWL010000176.1 GCA_913048125.1 uncultured Opitutia bacterium
AGAAAGATCCCAAACAATACCAGAACCTATTTAATGACTCCAATCACGCCCTGATTCTGGCGCAGCTCAAGAAACAGCTAAAGAACAAGCTAGAGGAGATCTCGAACAACGACTTGTAGAGTATCTAAATTACGTCGCTCTCTATGAGATTCGCTACTCAAAAAGTAGATTGTAAGAATGTGGGTATCAATCCCCAGAGAAGCTGTATGCATCTTATATCAGGAATTAGCAAAAAAGGCTTTTTCCGGAAAATGAAGTTTGAATGTAGAATTCCATTCTAGGATGGTGTAATCAGGTTTATATAAAAGGGTCTTTCGAATATGCGTCAGGCTCGTTAACGCTTTAAATACTATGCAAAAAACATCCTTGTTTCACCTAATGTTTGCCCTGCTTATCGGTGGGTCTGTCAGTGCTGCCAAGACGCCTGAACCTCTGACTCTCAACAAGGGGGACACTATCGTTATACTCGGTTCGGGCATGGCAAGTCGGATGAATCACTTCGGACATTTCGAGACAGAGTTGCAATTGCGTTTTCCTAAGCTCGAGTTAACCATTCGAAACATCGGAGATGAGGGAAACACAGCCGCCTTCCGTCCTCATCCAGGCAGAGAATTTGCTCAGCAGTTTGCATTCCCTGGAGCAAAGTCATATGTCAAAGCTGAGCATCGTGTAAGTAGCGATCCACGAGGTCACTTTGAGACGCCTGACCAATGGATTAGTAGAATTGGAGCAGACGTAGTGCTAGCCTTCTTTGGATTCAACTCATCCTTTGATGGACCGACTCATGTTGAGCGTTACGAAAAGGAATTGGATGCCTTCCTAAGGCATACACTATCGATCAGTTACAATGGCAAGACACCACCTCGCCTCGCATTGATTTCACCTACCGCAGTTCAAGACTTGTCTGCATCACAGGACACACCAGATGGCAAGGCAATCAACTCCAACCTGAGGTTGTATACATCTGCCTCAGCCAAGATTGCAGCAAAAAACAACGTACTTTTTGTAGATGCGTTCAAATCTTCTCTAGGTTGGTACAAAGACGGTAAACGCTACACGACGGATGGTGCCCTCCTTAATGATAGCGGCTACCGCAAGCTGGCTCCGATGTTAGCAGATGCATTATTCGGCAAGAAAAAGGTTAAAAACAACAAGGCTTTACGGGCCAGAACACTTGCTACCGTACAAGACAAAAACTGGATGTGGCTCAATGACTTCAAAGTACCAAATGGAGTTCACGTGTATGGACGACGCTACAACCCATTTGGCCCTCAAAACTACCCATTTGAGCTCAAGAAAACTCGAGAAATGACTGTCAATCGTGATCATGCCATCTGGGCAACGGTTGCTGGCAAGCAGTTTGATCTTGAAGAAGCGGATGCCAAAACTTCTAAGCTCCCTGAGGTTCCCACTAACTACCAGCCGAGCGGAAAGAACGGAACATTGAAATACCTGTACGGGAAAGAAGCTGAGCAGTCTATTTCTGTTGCAGAGGGCTACAAAATTGAACTTTTCGCCTCTGAGGAAGAATTTGAAGCGCTTGCCAACCCCGTTCAAATGGCGTTCGACAACAAAGGTCGTTTGTGGGTCTCTACAATGGCTAGCTATCCACACTATCGCATCGGCGATTCGAAACCAGAGGATAAGCTCTTAATTCTCGAAGATACTAACAATGACGGCAAAGCCGATAAGCAAACCGTATTTGCTGGAGACCTACACATCCCAATTGGCTTTGAAATCGCCCATGATGGTGTTTATGTATCGCAAAGCGGTAGTCTTGTTTTCCTTCAAGACACGGATGGTGACGACCAATACGACACCAAGGAAGTCCTACTGAGTGGCTTTGACGACCACGACACCCACCACGCCATAGCAGCCTTTTGCACGGATCCATCCGGCGCGATCTACATGGCTGAAGGTGTGTTTCTTCACAGTAATGTGGAAACAGTCTACGGCCCAGTGCGTGGGACTAATGGAGGGTTCTTCCGGTACGCACCTCGACAACGTAAACTAACTCGCTACGCACAATTTCGGATTCCCAATCCATGGGGCATCGCTTTTGACGACTTCGGTCAGGATTTCTTCCTTCATACTTCTGGCACAAGTCTTTCATGGATGCGCGCAGGAGCCATCAAGGCTGTTTATGGCTCTAACCTCCCAGCCCCAAATATCATCAAGTCAAATGCTGTCCGCCCCACGTCTGGACTGGAGTTTGTCTCTAGCCGTCACTTCCCCGATGAAGTACAGGGTGATATTCTCCTCAACAACGCCATTGGCTTCCTTGGAGCTAAGCAGCATCAGGTCATTGAAGACGGAACGGGATTCACCACCGAGTTTCGCCAAGACCTGTTCGTGTCAAAAGACCTAAACTTCCGGCCTGTAGATCTAGAATTTGCACCCGACGGTTCGCTCTATGTCGTAGACTGGCACAATGTACTAATTGGGCACATGCAGCACAACGCACGCGACCCAAATCGCGACCACGTGCACGGCAGGGTCTATCGCATCACCTATCCGGAAAGACCATTGGTAAAACCCGCAAAAATTGCTGGTGCTACGATTGATGAACTTCTTGAAAACCTAAAACTCCACGAGTACCGCAGTCGCTACCGCACACGTCGTGAACTTCGTGGACATGAAGCAAAAGCGGTAACTGCAGCACTAGCCAAATGGATTCCCACTCTGACAGACGAACGCCACCTTCTAGAAGCCCTTTGGGTCAGTTGGGGAGCCAACCAAATCAATAAAACCTTACTGAAAAAGCTGTTAAAATCCGAAGACCATCGAGTTCGAGCTGCGGCGGTACAAGTTCTTCAATTCAACTCGGAGCAATTCCAAGACTATCATTCTCTGCTTGCAACAGCCGCAGAAGATGAACACGGCCGCGTTAGACTTGGTGCCATAAATGCAGCCTCATATCTGGCTAAGGAAAAAGCCGAACCCATCCTAGCAAGTGCAAAAGCGAAGGGTCTGGACAAGTACTCCGAAGAAACCCACAAGGCTGCAATAGCAGCACTTGACAACAAGGTTTTTTCCGGCGCCCGGGAACGACCAGTGAGTATTCCGAAGCATCTAAAAGGAAACATCGCCAAACTATTCCGACAAGGTGCAGAAATATACTCTCGCGAAGCCCATTGCGGTACCTGTCATCAACCCAACGGCGCGGGCCTTCCTGCTGCAGGATTCCCCCCACTAGCTGGAAGCGAATGGGTGCTTAAAGACGAAGAACGTCTCATCAAGCTAACACTCAAGGGCCTGATCGGACCGATCACGGTCAAAGGGGTCAAGTACCCTGGCCAAGTTCCAATGACGCCCTTCGAGTATCTTCTTAAAGACGAAGAAATCGCTGCCGTACTCACATATACTCGAAACAGCTTTGGAAACAAAGCCTCCCCTATCACAGCAGAACAAGTTGCTGAAGTACGTGCAGCAGAAAAAGCCAAAACAGGCCTCTATAACGTCGAAGATCTTCTGAAAGAGCACCCTTTTGCCAACAACTAGCATTTGCAGAACTAGTTCAATTGGCTCGAAGTGACCTACCGCAGGAGTCTTTTAGATTTCTGTAATTCCATTCTTCAAGACTGAATCCATTGGTTTTCTTAGTAAACCTCCTTGCAGCTCTAGTACTCGTACCCTTGGCTACCCTGACCGCAGCCAAGGATTCAGCTTTCTCTCCCCTCAGAAGCACTTCAGAAATAGATCAAATTTGGTTGGGACATCGTTCAAACGATCCTTCAAAAGTCGTGATCAATTGGATTTCGGACCAATCAGGGGATTCATTCGTTCGCTATGGAAGAACCGAAAACTACGGGCAGGAAGTTCGAGTAGCCAACAACTCTACGCTTCATCATGTTGAGATTCCGATCGAAGAATTAGATGGCGTCTATCACTACTCCGTACAAACGGGAAACCAGTCATCTGAGAATGCGACATTCAAGGCTTACCCCAAAGATGAATTGCGTGTAGCCGTTGCCGCTGACTGGCAAGGTCTGCCTGACCTCAATGCCATAATGAAAGATGACGTGCATCTACTGCTTACGGCGGGCGATAACATTAAAAACATTCATGATGCTTGTGGTCCAGGAAACAAAACATGCGTTGAACCCTATCTGCAACTGATTGCCAGGTATCCGACACTTTTCCGGTCGGTTCCCTTCATGCCCGTACTTGGCAACCATGATAAACAAATAAGGCCGCGCACTGACACTCCTCCGAAAAAGCCAGTGTATGATATCGGTGCCAGTGCATTTCGTCGTTTCTTCGAGTTGCCGGGAGATGAATGGAAATGGTTCTTCGATGTGCCGGATTTCAGCATTCGATTTACTGCACTGGATCTCCATCATATATCGGACTTGGGCAGTACTTGGCAATCGTCTCATGCTTTCGGCAGGGATTCTCGACAATTCCGCTGGTATGAAGAACAGATGAGGGAAAATACGCAAAAGTTTGCGGTTACTCTTCACAATGAAAGGAATGGATCGATGCGTTCCCAAGTTCGAGGCGCATGGCATTCCATGTTTACGAAGGGAACAATTGCGATCACAGGTTTTGGCCACTACGCTGAACGTGCAGAAGTCGACGGCTTTAGTTATTACAACACTTCACTAAGTGGCAAAGGCACTCAGTACAAAGACTCCAAGTCAAAGTTCATGAAAGGCGTCGATAGCTACATTCTCCTTAGGGTAACCAAAAAACCAGCTCGAATGGTGGTAGAGATAAAGGATTTGAAAGGAGCGATTCTGGACCGAATGATTTTCGAATGAGATCTTACGGATATCGCTACATTACTTGAGCTTTTCCGGTAATCAAACTCCTCCATATTTGGGTTACCGGGAGCATTCGATTTCGATACTTAATTCATTCGAGGAACTTCTAACAAAGCTCACACAGCTTCATCAATGAAATCGGATTTGAACAATCGATAGGGGTCTGATTTTGATTTCGAAACGTTAAGATCAGATATGATCCACAATGAAAAAAGTTATTAAGAAACTCATACATTCAAAGCACCTGCTAGTTACTGGCGGACTCATGTTCACAGCCTTTTCTGTATCAGGGACAGAACTGAAGAACGGAGACCGGATTGCACTATTGGGAAACACGTTCATCGAAAGAGAAGGTACAACTGGATATATTGAGACCGCGCTTTTATTGAGTCATCCAGAGCTTGATCTAACCTTTCGGAACTTCGGATGGTCGGGGGACACAGTCAAAGGAGCATCCCGGGGTTACTTTAAGCCTGAAGAAGGTTACAGCTTGATGCTCAAGGATGTTGCGAAATCAAAACCCACAGTGATTCTGCTGAACTATGGAGCTAATGCAGCTTGGAACGGGGAAAAAGGTATAAATGAGTTTCGCGAAGGGCTAAGCAAACTATTGAATGACTTGAAGGAACGTACAGGGGCTCGATTCATTTTAACCTCACCACTAGCACAGGAAGCTTTTCCCGCTCCCTACCCTGACCCAGCTGAGCACAACAGAGAATTGGCTCGTTATGGCGATGTTGTGCGCGATGTCGCCAAGGAAAAGGAGGCTGCATTCATCGACCTCTTCCGATTGGTCCGTGCCAAGAAGGGAGAGTTTTTGACTACCAATAGCATCCACCTTTCTCCAGAAGGCTACAAGGTGGCAGCCAGTGCAATTGTGGGCGCATTTGAGCGAAAGGCACCAAATTTCATAAAGGCTGAACTCTTGCGGCAAGCTGTCCTAGCGAAGAACGAACAGCATTTCAACCAATGGCGCCCCCAAAACACTACCTACCTGTTCGGTTTTCGTAAGCATGAACAAGGCCGTAATGCGGTTGAGGTCGAGCAGATCGAACCGTACCTAAAGAGGTTTGATACACGCATTCGTCACTTGGTTGTGGCTGTTAATAATGGTCAAATAATCGAACCCGACCAAATTGCTGAACCCGGCGTTGGTTTTAATCCGCAAGGAAGCAAGTATGTGGCGAAACCTGAAAAGGAAATTCAAACCTTCAAACTACCTGAGGACTTAGAAGTTTCGTTGTTCGCGGCAGAACCCATGGTGGTCAACCCGACTTGCATGAATTGGGATCAAAAAGGACGCCTCTGGGTGGCTTGCGCACCATTGTATCCGCATGTAAAACCAGGACATCGGGCGACCGACCGTATCGTAGTTTTGGAGGACACAGATGGTGATGGAAAGGCAGATGTAAGCACCACATTTGCTGAAGATCTCTTGATACCGACAGCCGTACTACCTGGAGATGGTGGCGTATATGTTGGCAACTCCACAGAACTGTTGCATTTAAAGGACACAGATGGAGATGGGAAGGCGGACCAGAAAAGAGTAGTTCTCTCAGGTTTTGGAACGGAGGACACCCACCACATCCTGCATACTCCTCAGTGGGGACAGGATGGCTTGATGTACATAAACCAGTCGATCTACATCCACAGTCATGTAGAAACCCCTTGGGGTGTTTCACGCCTCATGGCTGGTGGGATCTGGCAGTTTGACCCACGAAAGGACAAGCTGAAAGTCGTAAGCCGAGGTCTAGTCAACACTTGGGGACATCAGATGGATCACTGGGGACAGTCCTTTGCGACAGATGGGGCTGGGGGCGAGGGCATCAACTACATCTTTCCTGGAGTCGCTGCACGCACTGCCTATGGAACTAGACACCTATTACCCGGCATGAATCCGGGCCAGCCAAAACTCTGTGGTCTAGAAGTAATCAGCGGAACTCACTTCCCTGAACATTATCAAGGCTTGCTGGTAGCCAATGACTTTCGCGGGCACCGAACGGGGAGTTTTCGTTTAACTGACAATGGTTCAGGTTATGCCTCCAAGCGAGATGTGGACATCATGGGGACGGGACATCACGGAACTGACCGACTTGGCAAAGGCGGTGGATTTCGTCCGATTGATCTTAAGATGGGGCCAGATGGCGCACTATATGTAGCAGACTGGTCAAACATCATTATCCAACATGGTGAAGTCGATTTTCGTGATGATCGCAGAGACCATGAGCACGGACGAATTTGGCGTGTAACCGCAAAGGACAGGAAACTTGTAGAAACTCCACAAATCCACAAAGCTTCAATAGCGAGTTTGCTGGATAACTTGGAATCCTCTGAGCGCTGGACAGTTCAGATGAGCAAAAGAGAACTCATCGAACGGGGACCAGAAGTCCTAACCGAAGTATCCGATTGGGAAGCAAAGCTTGCTGGAGACAATGCTGAACGCCTGCGATTGGAGGCTCTGTGGTTATTCAAGGCTTTGGGACAGCCAAATAATAGACTACTGAACCAATGTTTAGGGGCGAAGGATGGTCGTGTGAGAGCAGCTGCCGTCAGAGTCCTGCACCATTGGATTGGTGAAACTAGTGGCGTTGCTGAAAAACTTAATCGCGCAGTTGCCGATGAACATCCCAGAGTAAGACTGGAAGCCTTACACGCATTGCGAGAGTTGAAAAATGTGGCCGCCGCCGAAACCTCTATTCGAGTCCTAGATAAAGAAATGGACAAGGTTCTCGAATACGCGCTCATCCTAAACCTAAGAGAGCTTGAGTCTCATTGGGCAGGAAAAACCATGCTATCTGAGAACATGGATCATCTGGCTTTTGCGATTCGTGCAACAGGCAACACTTCCGCGTTGAAGCCATTATTGACAGCTTTCGATGAAGGTACG
>CAJWWL010000177.1 GCA_913048125.1 uncultured Opitutia bacterium
GGCTCCACGTTGACCTTTGGGGATCGAGGGTAGTGCAAGACCGCCTTTGACGAGTAATTTACGGTGACCTTGAACCATGGCTAGAGTGTCGTTTAGAAAAGGTGGACCCAGATGGCAAAAGAAGATCCTTGTCCGTTCATCCTCCTCTTTTTTTGTGCCAAGCCAGTAGGGTAGGGAGTTGTGGCTGTCCTGTGCCTCTAGGGGAGAGAGTTCATGTCCTAATAGGTTTGCCAGAGTCGCGTAGAGGTCGGTTAGGGAGAACGTATTCTTGTTGATTGTGCCTGCTTGAAGTTTGCCAGGTAAGGAGGCGATGAACGGAACTCTTAATCCTCCTTCCCAAATCTTAGCTTTCTTTCCTCTCAGTCCACCATTTTCTGGTGTAGGTCCCAGATTGTTACCTACGTTTGGACCATTATCGCTGGTAAAGATCACCAAGGTGTTGTCGATCAGTTTTTGGCCGGGTGACCGCGGATCATCTGTTTGACGGAGTTTGTCGAGAAGGAGACCAAACGCAGTATCGTTTTCCAGAACCATGTCCTCTCTTTCGCCACCTTTTGTCCCGTCCGTGTAAAGACTTCTTCCTTTGATTGGCTTACCTCCAATTTGGTCGGGTACGGCGTAGGGCCCTTCAGCATTTGCCTGAAGGTGGTTGGCGCAAGGTACATAATACAGAAAAAAAGGCTTTTTTGAGTTGGCCTGTTGGTCCACAAAGGTGAGGGCTTCACGCAGGAAGTCAGGTCCTAGTTGCTTCAGATTCCAGTCTGGTGCAGCTAGAATGCGGCCAGCAATACGCTTGATTCCAGCTGGCTTCATTCTGGAGCGATCAGTAAATGTCCAGCGGTCGTTTCGGATGTAGATTCGAGGTTCTGTGTCGAGAGGGTCCTCGGTGTTACCGGGTACCCCGAAGAATTCATGGAAGCCGTGATGGGTAGGACCGTCGAGGATGGGTTTTGAAAAGTCTACATCGCGGTAGTCGAACTCGTTTGCGATAGATCCGTAGCCATCGCTAAAGCTCATCCCTACATGGTATTTACCAATGGCAGCTGTCCAGTAGCCAAGGCTTTGTAGCATTTCGGGCAAGGTGGTGAGTTCACGTTGAATCATTGGCGTGTTAGGACCGTGAGGCAACCAACCTTGTTGTTTGAGGTAGGACCTGTGGGCAAAACGTCCAGTGAGGAGAGAGTACCGAGTCGAAGAACACATGGAGGCGGGTGCATACGCCTTTGTAAAAACGACCCCTTGCTTTGCAAAGGCTTCTAGGTTTGGCGTGAGAAGGGTTCTAGCAAGGGGTGGGGTTTCTTCTGCGACCTGTTTGCCTAGGTAAGCGCTGGTATCTCCAATTCCCATATCGTCGGCCATCATTAAGACGATGTTTGGCATTGGCCTGGCATCGATTTCGGAGATGCATAGTGCTGTCGCCGCAATCGCTGGCAGGAAACATCTACTCAGATAGTCTTGAAGTCGCATTGGCTATTTAGAGTTGGAGGTCTATATCTAGCGGCGATCCGCTGACTTGCACATCGCCAGTTTTGTAGCTTATCCGTGTCCAATGACCAGCGATTGGAAGGCGAACTTCCATCCAGTCCCACGCTTGGGGTAGCGCAGGTCGGATCGTCAGCTTGTTATTGGGCAGTGAGTACTTGAGTCCGGCGAGACCCTCCAGGTAGAGCAGGATTTTACCTGCATTGAAGTTGGAGTACTGGTCCCCAAATAGGTGAAGATCTCTCCTGTAGGCTTCTGGCGCAACTGGGATATTCCATTCCTTGTGAAAGTTGTAGTTGGCGAGATGATTCAGTGTTAATTCGGTAGCCTCTTTCTTGAGGCCCTGACGGAACATTCCATCGAGAGTAAAGTAGGCTGTGTCCGGGGTGTACCCAAATGAGTGGTCAACGGGAGAATCGAACTTCTTCATGGACTGCTTGGACATTGCTAGAGGGAAAAATACGCCGTAAAAGCCCGTCTCTTTATTGAGCGCCCAAGCCTTGACCATACGCTGAGCGTATTCCTTAGGGAAGTGAGGCGAGCGCATTGCCCAGAAAGCGTTGGTCATGAGCATTCCATTTTTAGGTCCTGAAAAATAGTTGGGTATACCGTTGGCTTCCCAGCGTTGATCAAACATAAGCCTTACGTGCTCTGGGTCGCGTCGTACAAGGTTTTGCCAGTTCTCAACTTCACCCGAATTACCTGTGAGGCGAGCCATCTTCTCCAGAACATCTGCGACCTCGAAGCTATTCATTGCAAATCCCGGAAGACGTTTCTCAAAAAGCTTATTGAAGTGGCCTTCGTAGCAATCCTTGAGGAATTCTATATCTCCAGTATGCTCATAAATCTGCCAAGCGCCAAGAACATGTTCGGCTGTCTCCCCGCCGTATGCACCACTGTGCCATGAGATACCTTTGTTATCGGAAAGAAGCCTCGCCCCATTGGAGGTTTCGCGAAAGCGGTTGTTTTCTGTCAGATGCTTCCAGGTTAGTACATTACCGTATGCATACCTTGGTTTATTGCTAGTCCATGCACCGACCTTGATTTGGAAGGTTGCATCATAGCGATGAATGCCGAGAAAGTTGTTAACGGCCGTCTGGGTGTGGTTCTCTTGCTCCCAGCCCTTACCAACATCAATGTAGTACATTAAGTGAAGTGCCCACAAGTAATAGTATACATCGACTAATCTCTGGTCTGGACAGCGAAACCAAGGGACTTCCTCATTAAGAAGTCGGTTCATCTCATTGGTCTTCGACGCAAGGTTTAGGGCCGCATTTTCGACTATCTCACGAGCGGAACTTACGGCCATTGCTCGGTCGTCATGCATGGCCCATGAGACCACCGTGCCCTTCGTGTCGCAGGGTACCGTGAAGCTGTAGTGTTGTACACCTCGCTCATCTTGATTTGTAGAAACGGTATCCTCGAAGCTTCTCGATGCACTCAGGACCGTGAACATTCCTGTATAAACACAAGGTCCAATTCGTTCGCCACTTCCAGGATCTGGACGGGATTTAACAGTGCCTCCTTCGGAGATGATAAGTGCGTTGCTTGTAGAGTCTCTTGAGATAGATGCAGTCGAGGTCACGCTGTTCCTGTGAAAGAAACTGTGACCAGAAAACTGAAGGGTTACCGGTCGAGACGCAGTGACTATTGAGGCAACTGCATCACTTGCTGAAATAAATTTTTCTTCCCGTATTTTGACACCATCGAATTCATATTCACATATCAATTTGTCAGGTCTCCACTTCATGCTCTTAGGCTTTGGGTTTTTATGCATGACACCATCGATGACGATGCTTCCGTAGAGAACTCTCGTGTCCTTATAAAACTCCCAACCGCTGAAATCATTGCCGTTCCCGGTATGCTCTGTGCCATGGAGTTGGCTTTCAAGTCGACCAACTCCTCGGCTTCGCAGATCGTGATGGAAGGGATGGGTCAGCCCAATCGTTTCATCTTCAAAAGGTTTCCAGCTAGCATGAAAGCCGCCTATGTAATACGTTACATTTCCAGCGAGAAACCCGTGTTTTCGACCCTGGATCTCCTGTTCTAGGCGTTCACAGTAGTTAGTGAAGGGTGGTTTTTCTGAATCTTTTGCCCAGACTCCAATCTCCGCAGCCAAAAGCGAAATACTGAAGGCCAGCCACACAGAACTGTGTCTGGTGCGTAATGTTTTCATCAAGGACTAGAATGTCTTGCCCTGCATGTTCTCCCGACATTCCTTTCGGTTTTTGTCGAAGCGGATCAGGTTTGATTGCAACCTTTCATCGGCTTCGGCAATCTTTACAGGATCCCCCATGGCCTTATCGACTGCTCGCTTATGTACTTCGCGAGCAGTCTTCTCAAATTGATCCAGTTCTGCAAATCTGGCCTCATATACGTCTTGTACGTTTTCGGCATCAATCGATTCGAGGTATTCATCCATGACCTTTTTCAACTTCGAAATTTTCTCTGGCATCTGAGACGCAAGATTCTCTCGCTCGCCATAGTCAGTCACAACGTTGTAGAGCCTTCGCTCCCCGGTGAGGTGGTGCTCCATTAGCTTGTAATCACATAGTCGAATGACACTGAGCGGTGGAGCGAAATAACACGGGTAGTGAAAGACAAAACCTTCTACTGGGCGGACTACCTTGCCAGCGTTACCGTTTTCAAACACTTGCCTCAGGCTTCCTCCGTCGAGATCACTTGGCAATGGTTGCTTGCTCTCGCAGTAATCATGAAGCGTTGGTAGCAAGTCCCATTGTACAATAGGTACATCGCATTGCACACCCTGTTGCACTCCAGGTCCTGCCACCACAAAAGGCACTCTCAAACCTCCCTCGTAGAGGTTTGCTTTACCTCCTCGAAGTGTACCATTTGGTCCCAGTCCTCCTCCGTTGTCCGAGGTATAAATGATGTAGGTGTTTTCCTGTTGGCCAGTCTTTTCCACAGCATCCATGATGGCTCCTAATCCCTCATCTACCTCCTCGAGCATGGCAGCGTATTGGAGCCGCCAGGAGCTGATGATCTTACCTTTTGGCATCTTCTCGACAGGTAGATAGTCTGAGTCGGTGCAGTATTTACCTCTGGGAAGCTTTCTATATTTCTCAATAAGGTCTGGTCGTGCAGCATGAGGTACGTGCACAGCGTAGTGTGATACCATCATGAAGAAGGGTCGTTTACCGCTGTGCTTATGAACAAAGTTCACTGAGCGCTCCTTGAGCGATGCCATCCGCTTGGGATTGTCCGCGGGAAGAGGCTTGCGATTTTTAAGGCTTATAAATTCTCCATGAAAGTTTCCGTTGTCTGAGTGGCTTTCAAATTCATCGGTTACGTCGTAGCCAATCGTCTCCATCCTTTCATTGCCCATTCCTTTCCCAAAGTGGGCAGTAACATACTCTTCATCTGCTGCCTTTAATACATCAGCTAGCGAGGTTTCATCTTTCCACTGTAGCTTACGTTGAAGCGCTAATACGTCGTGAACAAATGTATATCCGAGTCGACCTGGCGTTTTACCAAACTGAATACTCTTACGAGATGGAGTGCAGGTGGGAGCTGGCGCGTAGGCATTAGAAAATTTCATGCCGCGCTTGGCCAGTCTGGCCAATTGGGGGGTCTGATTGAAGTCGCTAGCTGACTCCGGGTCGCTATCCATCATTCGGACAGAAGTGTCTGCCCAACCTAGGTCATCGATGTAAACGATAATGAAATTGGGCTTTTTTGCCTCCAATCGAAGCAAAGCCAAGAAGCCTATTAAAATCAGGAAAAAAAGAGAATTCTTTTGGGATTTTGCAGACATGGTTCAGTCCATTTTGTGAGCTTTAAAATCCTAACATCACAAACGAACTTTCTGGCGCAATCACATACTCACTCCAGATTGAGTTTTTTAAGTGTCTTGTTCAGGACTTTGCAATCGCTACAACGACCTCTTGCTTCGACTTTACTACACCACCTGGTTGTTCGAGAGTGATCACGAACAGGGTTGGTTTATCGACTTGGAGGGCATTTTTGATAGGGATCAAGGCCTTATCTACACCCTCGGGAATGTCAAAAACTCCACCGTCAACCGGCAATTCATCACGCTCAGGGTCCACTATCCAAAGTTGGTATTGGTTTTCTTTAGGATTGTTTGCGGCCAAGTTGATCAAGCTCATGTAGCCCTCTTGACGTTCGTCATTCCAGATAACCTCACCTTCAACTTTGGCGTAGGGATCACTCGCAGGTGCAAATTCTAAGAGCATTGAGCCAGATGATTCTTTTAAAACTTCAAACTTCTCTGCAACTGTTACGACCTTGGGTTCACTTGGTCCCAGCAGCAGTAATACAGCAAGACATGCTGCTATGCCCCAACCGAGCCAGCTCACAAACGGGGTGACCTTTTGATCATCAGAGTCTTTGTTGTCACCAGAGATAAACTGATCGGTAGTTTCGCCAAGTTTCTGACTTAGGGAAGAGGGGAGCGGAGTTGAAGAAGTTTTATCGAGTTCCAGTTCTGTGAGAAGATAGTCAAAGCTTACTTCTTGGGAATTTAAAAACTGAGGAGCAAGTTGTTGCCATTCGTTGAACTCTTCTGAAGACAAGTCCCCAAAGGCACGTCCTGCATCTAGCTCTTCAAAGCGGTCGAAGGAGTTTTCTTGGTTCATGACTTGGGTCCCTCCTTCCCACTTATGTCCTTGAGAAGTCTGCGCGCCTTGATGAGGCCTCTCCGAAGTTGAGTTTTGACAGTTCCTAGTGGGATTTTTGCATGATCAGAGATTTCTTCATGGGTCATTCCCTTTTCAAAGTGCAAAGCAAATAGTTCCCTTGTCTGTTCAGGTAGAGAACTGAGAGCTTCCCAGATCATCTTACGATCTATGTTCGCTCCGGGTGGAGGAGATGATGCAAGTGGTATGTCAGGGGAACTTTCAAGGTTTGATAGTTGCGGAAGTCTGCTCTGTTTTCGCTGCCAGTCTATGGAGCGCCGACGCGCAATCAGACCTATGAAAGTAGACTCACGTGACTTCGCAGAATCGTAGGAACCTGCTTTTCTCCAAACCTCAGTAAAAACCTCTTGGCAGGTTTCTTCTGCATCTAGCCTGTGATGAATTCTACGATTAATTATGCTCCAAACAACAGGACCGTATTGCTGGATACATCTTTTCATAGCTTGTTGATCACCTTTGGCAACCAAGGGGAGTATTAGCTCGTCTCCCCCCAGATTTTCTGTCCCTGGCATTATGCCTAGGGCCATTTTGAGGCGAGAAATGTCGGAAAAGAAAACGAAATCCTTGAAGTGCATGTTTCTAAGGACGCTTAATATCTGGATGTCACTCTTTACGCTCAACCTTTAAATTTCTTTTTAATTATTTTTACCTTCCGAATCTGGATTCTTGAGGTAGTTGCATTAGGTAGGAATCGACGATGCGATCCTCGCGTTGTTCCAGAGCACGCAACGTGTCCTTGAACACATTCCTTGATTTCCATGCTTCATTTGCAAGTTGAGCCACAGGTTGGTCATCAACAATAACCGACACCAACTTACTCTTTTGCGATGAGGATAAAAACTGACCGTATTTCGAGAGAAATTCATACCCATTACGGTTATATGAGCGCCAACTCGATTCGTACTCTCCTACGTCATACAAGTCTGACCCTTCCTTTAGACTTTTCTGAACGAATAGAATCGCATCGATTGTTGTGATGTCGCTCTCTGGAAGTTCCATCGGATCGTGTATGACGGAGCCAATAGCATTCACTAAACCATTGAATGCCTCTGAGTCTGAATCTATTATTGGAATTCCACTAATTTTAGACTCGCCTTTGTCTGTAGTAAGGTAAATCGGTGCACCATGTATAGTCCTAAGCTTATTGTAGGGGTTAGGGTTTTCACTGACATGTTTCCCAACAATCACGTGTCTAGCCAATATCCCATAAAGTGCCTCTGCACGAGAACTGCCCCGTTTCTTGATGATCGATTTGTAGGGCTCTTTTTCCCACGCTTCATTGATTGGCGCGAAAATCGTATACACTGTCCTAGAAGATGCTAATGGAAGATCTAGACCAGTTTCTTCAAGTAATCTTGTCAGAGTGCTGAATCTCTTCTCGTCGCTGATTAACTGGAGTAAACTTTTTTCCGCAGGGAGAATGACACTGTCAATAACGTGGATGATACCGTTTGCACA